>SHUN01000084.1 GCA_009697495.1 Bryobacterales bacterium
GTAAACAGTTGAATCTATGGGACTTCTAACCGGACAGCAGTGACCCAAGGTAGGAGCCGTATGCGCTAATAGCGCCCGTACGGATCTGTGCGGGGGGCGGTCAGTGCTGACCGTGCCTACCGCGACCCGATTTCCACAGGCTCAGTCTTTGAAACTACGTCCTCGGTGCGCGCAACCACTTGTTGAAATAGGCCACCGTTTCCGCCCAGGCCGCGCACGCGGCTTCGGCGTTGTAAGCCGCGCCCGTATCGTTGTGGAAGGCGTGGCCCACGCCTTCGTAAACTCGGATTCCAAATACTTTTTGCCTCGCCAGCAGTTCCGTCATCACCGGCGCGAGTCGCGCTGTCAATGCACGGTCCCGCTCGGCATAGACCATCAGCACCGGAGTTTGAATTCCAGCAATCTGTTCTATCGCAGGGGGGGCTCCGTAGAACGGCACCGCCGCCGCCAATTCCGGCAAATTGACCACCAGATCCCACACGTTGGCACCGCCGGCGCAATAGCCCGTTACTCCAATCCGGTCATGTTCCACGAACGGCGTGAACTTCAGATAATCCAACGCGCTGATCAAATCGTCGCGCCGCTCAGGAACAGTGGTCCGGCCATAAGCCTGCGTCTGTTGTGTGGCCTCCGGGAAGTTCTGAATGCCGCCCTGTCGCGATAACAAATCTGGGGCAATCGCCGCAAACCCCGCCCGCGCCATCCGCCGGCACACGTCCTTGATATGCTCCACCAATCCGCGGTTCTCATGAATCACAATCACGCCGGGCATCTTCCCGTCCACGCCCTTCGGGTAGGCGAAATGCGCGAACATCTTCACACCATTCGCGGTGTATTCAATGTCCCTTGCCACAATATCCGGAGCGTCCAAAGGCACCTTGATGTTGGCCGGGCAAGCGTTCGGGGTCTGCGCCATCACTTCGGAATAGCTGCCCAAGGCCACGGCCGCCGCCGCGCCGCTGCCGAAAAGCTTGGTTACGCGCGAGATCAACTCGCGCCGGTCGAATGCACCGTCTACGTACAGGTGCACCAGTTCATTTACGGGGTCTTTTTCGTTTTCGTTGTACATGCCAGTAATAGAGTATTCCTTTACCAGCCCCCGTTGCGTGTTTGCAGTTGTTAACTGTCCCGCTCCCAAATCAATTCCGTTGTCGCGCCGGCCAGCGCCGCTGTTAGCGAGAGCCGCTTTCCTCCGATGAAACGGTATGCCCGCCGCAAATCCGTGCCCACCCAACTCGGCACCAGCGCCACTTGCACATGATGAACAACCTCGCCGCCAACCACGTCAAACGTGCCAAAATACGAGGCGAATCCGCCCACAGCCTCCCGTATTTCCTCCACGCTCGCTTTGCCCAGCACCATATTCATCCCCGGCGCCACAGTCGATTTCCGCCCCGGAGTCATCAATTGCGCCGCCATCCTTCCGGCCGTGTCATAGGAAATCCGCCCGATCGGTGTCTTCCCATACGGATAATCCACCCGGCCATCGGCCCACTTCCGCTCGCAACTGATCAGTTTCCAAACTCCGATAAACCGATCCCGGGGTTCCGCCGCCATCGCCGCGCCGCCCATTAGACTCACTGCCATCCGCCGCTTCATAATAGATGCGAGTATATAACGAATCCATGCACCTGCTCTGCCTCGCTCTCATCACATGGAACTTCGACGGCGGCTCCCTCGGCCGTGTCGAAAAAGTCGCCGATAACCACTGGCGTGCCCACCTCGCCGGCGAATCCGATCAGGACGCCCGCAACCGGCAAGCCAACTGGTATTACTTCCAAGTCGACTCGCCCGCCAACCAACCCGTCACCATTGACCTCGTCAGCCTCCCCGGCGAATACAACTACAAACCGAACCGCGGCGCCGTCACCGCCGACACGCCCCCGGTGATCAGTTACGACAACAAAACCTGGACGCACATTGAGTCCTTCGAATACGACGCGGCCGAACCGCGTATGCGCCTCAAAATCATCCCAAAAACCAAGCGATTCTGGATCGCCCACGTTCCGCCGTATACGAACCGGCATTTGGCCGCGCTCAGAAAGTGGGCCGGCAACAGTCTTAAGGAAGAGGTAATCGGACAGACCGTCGATAAACGGCCGATCCCGTTGTGGACCATCGGCGACGGGCCCAAAACTGCCTGGCTGTTCTTCCGTCAACACAGTTGGGAGACGGGGAGTTCCTGGGTGGGAGAAGGGCTCGTGCGATTCCTGATTGCAAAGGGCGGTGCCGGGATGACATGGAAGATCTTCCCGATGTGCGACCCCGACGGCGTCGCCCGCGGCGGCGTCCGATTCAACAAATTCGGCTTCGATCTCAACCGCAATTGGGACACGAACGGCGTTGAGAAAATGCCCGAGATTACTGCTCAGCGCGCCGCCATCAAGGCATGGCTCAACACCGGCCGCAAGATCGATTTTGTCTTCAGCCTTCACAACACAGAAACGTCGGAATACCTGGAAGGCCCGCCCGAAAACGGCGGGGCGGGGAAGTTCACAGCGTTGGCTGAAAGGCTATTTACGCTCCTCGAAACCGAAACCTCCTTCGCCCCGACACGTAAACTTTTCTACTCGGAATCCAGTACAACGGCGGGCCTGCCCGGCCGCATGACCGTCAGCCAGGGGCTCTATAAAGAGTTCGGACTGCCCGCATTTATCATGGAGCAGCGTATTTCCACGCAGCCGAAATACGGACGGAAACCGCTGATCGCTGATCGGCTCCGGTTTGGCGCTGAACTCGCTGTAACGATTCACAAGGCGGTAACGCCCTAACTAAGCCTATGAGACTTCTTCTAATCGTGATAGCACTCGCACTGTTGGCAGCCGCCGATGCCTCCGACTGGCCCAGATGGCGCGGCCCCAATAACACCGGAGTCGCTCAAGGATCCGCTCCTATCGAGTGGAACGACACGAAGAACATTGCATGGAAAGCGAACATTCCCGGTCGCGGTCACAGTTCTCCGGTTCTGTGGGGCGATCTGGTTTTCCTTACAACCGCCGTTCCGACGGCTCCAGTCGCCGCCGCACCGGCGGGCGCGCGCGGCGGCGGCAACATCGCCTCCGGTGTCGAACACAAGTTCATGGTGATGGCCCTCGACCGCAAGACCGGCAAAACGGTTTGGGAGAAAACGCTGCTCACCACTACGCCGCATGAGGGCTACCACCACCTCTACGGCAGTTTCGCATCTAACTCCCCCATCACCGACGGCAAGCTCCTTTATGCCTTCTTCGGCTCCCGCGGCATCTTTGCCCTCGACCTGAAAGGAAACATCGTCTGGCAGAAAACCTTCGGCAAAATGCGCATGAGGCTCGGTTTCGGCGAAGGTGTTCCAACGGTTCTTGATGGCGAACGGCTGCTGCTGAACTTCGACCAGGAGGACGGTTCTTATCTGCAAGTCCTCGACAAAAACACCGGCAAAGAAATCTGGAAGGTCGAGCGGCAGGAAGCCAGTTCGTGGTCTCCGCCCTCGGTTGTTACCGTTGGAGGCCGCAAACAAATTGTCGTCGCCGCCACCAATAAAGTGCGGGCTTATGATTATCAAACTGGAAAGCTGATTTGGGAATGCGCCGGCCTGGGATCCAACGTAATTCCCGCGCCAATCTTCCACAATGGCACCGTCATCGTGATGAGCGGTCATCGCGACCCCAACCGGATGGCCATCAAGCTTGGCCGCGACGGCGACCTGACTGGAACCGACGCCATTGTCTGGCAGAACACAAAGGGAAACTCTTATACTCCGTCGCCCGTTCTGCACGAAGGCCGGCTGTATTTCGTCACCGATAACGGCATCTTAAGCGCCATCAACGCCACCACCGGCGAGCAGCTTTATCAGGAGCGCCTCCCCGGCACTTACTCCCTGAAGGCGTCGCTGGTCGCCGCCAATGGCCACTTGTATGTGTCAACCGAGCAAGGCGATGTTCTCGTCGTTAAGATGTCGGATAAGTTCGAAGTCGTCGCGACCAACAAAATGACGAACGAATTCTATATCGCCACGCCCGCCATTGCCGATGGGGAAATGTATCTTCGCGGCCGGAGCACGCTGTATCTGATTCGCTAGCGAATTTACCTCACGGCTCAGCCCGTCGTGGCCATCAGCCAGCAAGGCAAAGTGCTGTGCGAATGGAGTTGCGATAAGTTACTCGACTTCTTCGTTGGCGAACAACCGAACTCGACGAGTCAGTTCGTGGGCGCCGCCGGCATCGCATTCACCGCCGAGGGCTGCGGCAACGCTCTCTCGGCCGTTTCGACAGCCCCGGCCAGTTACTCTGGTCTAAGCCAAAATCTCAGTAACCACACGCGCCGGAAACTGGTCCGTCAACCGCTCTTTCAAGCCATGCCGCTCGTAGACCAGGTCGCGATGCCGCACGCCCATTTGATTCAAGATCGTCGCATGGAAATCGTGGACGCTCACTCGGTTCTCCGCCGCCTTGAATCCAATATCATCTGTCGAGCCATACGTCGTCCCGCCCTTCACGCCGCCGCCCGCCATCCACACGCTGAACCCATTCGGCCCATGATCGCGCCCAGCCGCTTTTCCGTTGCCTTGCGAGATCGGCAACCGCCCAAACTCGCCGCCCCATACGACCAATGTCGAATCCAGCAGCCCGCGCTGTTTCAAGTCTTTCAACAGCGCCGCGACCGGCTTATCGGTCTTCCCGCACGCATAATTCAAACTGCCCTGAATGTCTCCATGGGAATCGAAAATCTGGCTCTCGATATATAACTGGACGAACCGCACGCCGCGCTCAATCAGCCGCCGGGCCATCAGGCAGCGCTTGCCATAGGAAGCCGTCGCGGGCGCGTTTAATCCGTACGCCTCGCGCGTCGCCTCCGTCTCCTTACTCACATCCAGGGCGTCGGAGGCAGCCATCTGCATTCGCGCCGCCAACTCATAGCTCGATATACGCGCGTCCAGTTCCGGCTGATTCGGACGCGCCGCCAAATGCGCCGCGTCCAGCTTGCGCATCAAGTTCCGTTCCGCCTCCACCAGCGGCGCGGGGATCTCCGGCCTCGGCTCCAAATTCAACACCGGCGGCCCTTCGGCCCGGAACCGCGTGCCCTGGTAAATCGGCGAGAGCCAAGCCGACTGCCAGTTCGAAATCCCATTGATGGGCAACCCCTTCGGGTCATCCAAAACCACGTACGCGGGCAGATTCCGGTTCTCCGTTCCCAGCCCATAGGCCACCCACGCGCCGATGGCCGGCCGGCTGGCAATGGTCCGCCCGCTGTGCATCAGAAACAGCGCCGGCTCATGGTTGGCATGTTCCCCGTACATGGATCGGATCACCGCGATATCGTCGACGCAGCTCGCCAAATGCGGCATCGCGCTCGAAAGCTCCATGCCGCTTTTGCCATGCTTCTTAAACTCAAATGGCGATGGCATCAACACGCCCGGCGTGTCGCCATTGGAGATGGCAAAACTCAACTCCCTGCTGGGCGGGGACCCGGCGAGTTTGGTCAGCATCGGCTTGGGATCGAACAGATCCACCTGGCTCGGTCCGCCGTTCATGAATAGCTGTATGACTGCCTTTGCCTTGGGCACAAAATGCGGCTTCTTCGGCGTTAAGTCAAATACTTCGCCGTTGGCATATAGGTCGCCGCGCAGCAATCCAGCCAGCGCCGCGCCGTGCAGCCCATTCGCCACCGATGAAAAGAAATCGCGCCTGTTTGTCTTAGACATGGAAACCCTTAATCAACAAAGCTAAATTCAGCCGAATTCAGAATCGCGTGGCAGTAATTTGCCAACGCCAGCCAACCTGCCGTCGCCGCCCTTGGTTCAGCGCCGTTGTCCGCTGTCAATCGCGCCGGCCACGTCTCCCGGAAACTGGCAATCGCGTCCATCCCGGTCTTCACTTCCGCCTCCGCCGGCTTGCGCGACAATGCCCGCAAATAGACCAGTTCCACTTGCCGCGCCTTGTCGCCATCCGAATCGTCAATGACGCGCCCGGCCATAAACTTCGACAACTCCCAAGCCATCGACCCATTCATCATGTGCAGCGCCTGGGTCGCCACATTCGACCGCCGCCGCTCCGTGCAATTCGGCGTCATGGATGGCTGATCAAAGGCATCCATCAGCGACACCGGCGTCTGCCGCCGGTGCAACACATAGATACTCCGGCGAAACCCATTCTTACCCGCCTTGACAGTAACTTCCTTGTCTTCCCGAATGTCTAAATCAGATGGCGGTCCAAACGCCGTGGCGTCCAAGCGGCCCGCCGCGGTGATCAGGCTGTCGTATAGCGTCTCGGCGTCCATCCGCCGCAGCGCCATCCGCGATACGAGTACGTTTTCCGGATCGGCCGTCAACAATGCCGCGTCCACTTTCGAAGATTGGCGGTAAGCCTGTGACGTCATCATCAGCCGGTGTATCGCCTTCATGCTCCACCCGCGCGCCACAAACTCCGTCGCCAGCCAGTCCAGTAACTCCGGATGCGACGGCGCAATCCCCGACCGTCCGAAGTTCGATACGGAAGCTACAATTCCGCGCCCAAAGTGCCGCATCCAAAGTTGATTCACCGCCACGCGCGCCGTCAACGGATGATTGGGCTGAGTCAGCCATTTGGCCAATCCCAGCCTCCGCCCAGTCGTACCTTCAAACAATGGCTCCGGCGCATAGGGCTTCAACGCCGCGTTCGCCAAGACCACTGGCACGCCCGGTTCCACAACCTCGCCAAAGCTCGCCGGCTCGCCGCGCCGCAGCAGGAAATGCGTCGAAGGCTCGGCGTTATCCGTCAAAACGCGCACATGCGGTTTCGGCTTCAACTTGCCGCGCAATGTTTGCAACTCGCGCTGCAAAGGCTGGGCTTCCCGCGCGTATTCCGGATACTTCCTTACCAGGTCCTGTTCGTTAATCGCCAGCGTCGTCTTGAACTTCTCCGCCAGATACTTTTGCGATTCGTTCCGCTTCTCCGGAGCAATTTTCAATTCCGCGCTTACTTCCTCCGGCAACGCTTTCAACCGCTCTTCTAAAAGCTTCGCCCGAAACGGCGCCGCCGCCTTCGCGATTGAATCCTGAACTTTCGTGATATCGGACTGTATCGGCTTGTTGATTAACTCAAACTCCGCCCGCTCCGACTCCAACGCTAAATCCAATTCCCGCTTATTCGGCGTTCGCCATTCATACGGATCATACGCCCCCTGCAATATTGCGCTGAGCCGGTAATGATCCCGCTGCGGAATCGGATCGTACTTATGGTTATGGCATCGCGCACAACCGACAGTAAGTCCCATCACAGACGAAGTTAGAACCTCCAACTCATCCGCCACAATATTCATGCGCTCCGATAACAAGCCGCGCTCCGCCGAATTTGTCGGATCCGGCGTCGTCCGCAGAAAACCCGTCGCCGCCAGGCGATCCAGCACCTCTTGCGAAACCGTTCCCTTCGCCTTTTTCCAATCATCGGAAATCTCGTCACCGGCGATTTGTTCCGTCAAAAATTGGGTGTAGGGCTTATCCGCGTTCAACGACCGGATCACATAGTCCCTGTACCGCCAGGCAAACCGGCGCACGCCGTCGTCCTGTCCAAACCCTTCCGAATCCGAATACCCCGCCAAATCCAGCCAGTGCTGCCCCCAACGCTCGCCGTAACGCGGCGAGGCCAGCAGGCGGTCGACAAGCTTCTCATAAGCATCCGCCGATTGATCGGCCAAATAAGAAGCTATCTCCGCCGGCGCCGGCGGCAATCCGGTCAGATCCAACGACGCGCGCCGCAACAAAGTCAACTGATCGGCCTCGCTGGAATAACGCAGCCCTTTCGCCTCTAACTTAGCCAACAAGAACGAATCAATCGGATTTCGCGCAGTCCCTTTGGCGACCGGAACAGCCGGCCGCGTCGGCGGTTGAAAGGACCAGAACTGCCGGTCCTTGTCCGTAACTCCGGCCGCCATCGGCACCGCAGCCGGTCCCGGAGCGCCGGCCGCAATCCAAGCTCGAATCTTCTCCGTCTCCGTTGGCGATGGCAGCTCCACCGCCAGCGCCTTGGACGCCTTCTCCGGCGGCATCTGCCCTTCAACGATCCGTTTGTACAGCAGGCTCTCTTCGGGCTTCCCCGGTACCAGCGCCGGGCCCGACTTTCCGCCCTTTAACCGGCTCGCCATCGTCCGCAAATCCAGCCCGCCCGACGCTTTCCCGGAGCCGTGGCAGACCACGCACCGCGCCTGCAAAATGCCGCGCACCTCGTGTTCGGGAACGGCCAGCGAAACCACCGGCGGCAGCTTGTCCACCCATCCGCGAATGACATCCACTTCGGCATCGGACAACTTCGCTTTGCCGGGGGGCATCTGCCCGGTCACCAATTTGTCGATCAGGAAGCTCTTCGCCGCCGCCCCCGGAACCACCGCCGGTCCCGTCGCGCCTCCCTGCAACACGCCCGCCTCTGTCCGCAAATCCAACTTTCCCTGCGCCGCAACGCCGTGACACGCCACGCATTTCGCCCTGAACACAGCCCCCGCCGACGCATCAAAGCCCTGCCCAAAGGACAATCCGGCCAAGGTTAGTAATAGGAAATTGGAGGTTCGCACGCTCCTGACAGTATATAGCTTTAACGAACCGCAAAATCGTACAACGCTGTCGCCGTCCGCACCCAGATGTGTCCATCCGCAATCGCCGGCGTGGCAAATACTTCTTCTTCAAACGCGCCCGACCACTTCACCGTCCAATCCGCCCCCGCATCCAGCACCGAGACGTTTCCATTTCGGCTGATCAGGTAGACCTTCCCATCCCCGGCCACCGGCGACGCATAGTATTCGTCCAGTGCCTTCGGCAGCCGTCCTTGCTTCTTCACTTCACCCGTCGCCGGGTCCAGGGTCTGGACAATCCCGCCATTCCGCAACAGATACAACACTCCCCGGTACAGCAGCACCCCGGGCACGTCCGGCAGCGACTTCTGATATCGCCACAACACATGGGTACTCGTAACATCGCCCTTACCGTCCAACTTCATCGCCATCGCAAAGTTATTCGCCGAACGCCGGTTCTGGTAACATTGCCAATCCTTGGCATTGTAAAGGCCGTCCTTGTCCAAGTCCTGCATGTCCCAATTCCCCGGCAATAACTCCTTCGGGATCTCCGCTTTCGCCAACTTTCCGTCAGCGTCTTTATCGTATTTCGCGATCATCTCCGGAAAGTCCGG
>SHUN01000085.1 GCA_009697495.1 Bryobacterales bacterium
GTATGCTGATCCTGTGACCCGCCGCGCCCTTCTCCTCAGCCTCGCCTCCCCTAACACCCTTCGCGCCGGTGCCGCCACCGCCAACATCTCTCCCGCCCTCGGCTCCTCTCTCGCCGGCGGCATGACAGACCGCAAATGCACCGACGTTCACGACGAGCTCCTCGTCCGCTGCGCCGCCATCGAATCCGGCTCCACCCGCATGCTCCTCGCCACCATCGATTCCTGCATGGTCCCGCGAATCATCCTCGACAAAGCCCGCGCCCGCATCGCCCGCGAAAATCCCATCGCCCCCGAGTTCATCTTGATGAGCTCCACCCACACCCATAGCGCCCCGCCCGCCATGCATCTCTTCCAAAGCATGGCGGATCCCAATTACATCGGCCTCCTCGAAGCCCGCCTCGCTGACGCCGCCCGCATGGCTTTCGCGCGCCTCCGCCCCGCCCGCATCGGCGCCGCTGCCGGCACGGAGCCTACTCTCGTCAACAACCGCCGCTTCTTCATGCGCGACGGCGCAATCCCCGCTGACCCTTTCGGCAAACGCACCGACAAAGTGCAGATGAACGCCAATCTCCAAAGCCCCGATCTCGGCAAGCCCGCCGGTCCCACCGATCCCGATCACCCCGTCCTCGCCGCCATTGGCCACGACGGCCGCCTTATCTGGGTCTACGGGAACTACGCGCTCCACTACGCCGGTCACAATCCTGGCGCCCACGCCAGCGCCGACTACTTCGGCGCGTGGTGCCGCCGCGTCGAATCTGCCACTAACAGCGATTGCGTGGCCCTCCTCTCCAACGGCTGTTCCGGCAACATTAACGCCATCGCCTACGCCGCCAAATACCCCACTCGCAACGATTACGCCTTCATCGAAAGAGTCGCCGCGGTCCTCGCCATCGAAACGCTGCGCGTCCTCAAAACCATCGACTTTGCCGATACCCTGCCTTTAACCGCCAAGCTCGAAAACATCGAAATCAACACTCGCCGGCCGTCCAAAGAAGAAACCGCCGAAGCCATCAAACGAGTGGGCGAAACACCCGGCAACGACTACAAAGACCGCGCCGATATCTACGCCCGTGAAGCCATCTTCCTCAGCAAATACCCCGCGAAAATCGAAGTCCCCGTGCAGGCGCTAACCATCGGCGCGACAGCCATCGCCACCTTCCCCGGCGAAACTTTTGTCGAACTCGGCCAAGCCGTCAAGAAGGCGAGCCCCCACAAGACCACGATCGCCGTTTCGATTGCTAACGACGCCTGCGGCTACATCCCCACCGCCGCGGCTTTCGACGAAGGCGGCTACGAAACCTGGCGCGCCAAATCCGCTTATGTCGAACGCGCCGCTGCCGGCAAGCTCACCGCCACTCTCACTGGCATCCTCCAAACCTGACAGATACTAGAAGGAGTCCGATGGCCCACCCATACGACGTATCCGTAAAAACCCTGTTCCTGCGAGAAGGTAACGGGATCATCCGCCGATTGCTCTTCGGCGGCAAAGTCATCGAGTTCCTTGCCACGGAACAACCGAAAATCTTCAACCAACGCGCCGACATTGTTGTCCGCACCGAGGACCGTTCACTCCGTCACGTGGAGTTACAAGCCACCAACGAGACCGGCTTCGCGCTGCGGATGCTCGAATACTACGCCTATCTCTGCCGCTTGTACAAACAGCACATCGCCCAAGGCGTCCTCTATCTGGGCGCCGAGCCCCTGCGCTTGGAAAGTAGCTATCATTCTCCGTCGATAGATTTCCGCTTCGAGATCGTCAACCTGCGAGAGATCGACGCGGAGCCGCTGCTGGCCAGCGACGATTGGGCCGACAACGCGCTCGCCCTTTTGGCCAAGGGTGAACCGGAGAAGGCGCTGAACGCGCTCCTCCCTAAGCTCCGAGCCATGAAAGGCGAAGACCAGAATTGGGCGGCGGGGACGCTTCTGCTGCTTTCTGGCATACTGGGATTGGAAGAGACCGTAGGCAATCGATTGAAGGAGGTCGGCATGATCAACGTGATGGAGAACAAGGTTCTGGGTCCGATGATTCTGCAGGCCGAACGGAAGGGCCGCAGCGAAGGCCAACATGACCTGTTTCAGGAGATGTTATCCGAAAAATTCGGGCCGCTCCCGGTATGGGCGCTGCAGCGCCTCCAGGCCGCCGCCGACGATGAATTTCACATTTGGGCTAAGCGCATCCTTAGCTCCACAACGCTCGAAGACACACTCCGTTAAGCTAAACATGCTCGCCTGGCTATTCGGCCCTCCTTTACCCGTAGGCTCACACGCCCCGCCCTTCTCCCTGAAAGACGAAAACGACCGCGCCATCTCCCTGAATGCAGCCAAAGGCAAGCCCGTCGTGCTCATCTTCTACCCCGGCGACGATACCGCTATCTGCACGAAACAACTCTGCGAAATCCGCGACGATTGGGCCGCCTTCAAACGTGTCGGCGCCGCCGTCTACGGCATCAACGGCCAAGGCTCGAGCGCCCACGGCAAGTTCGTGGCAAAATACAAATTCCCATTTCCCCTTCTCGTCGATAAAGGCTGGCAAACCTGCAAGAACTACCGTGCCGGCTGGGGAATCATCCGCCGCACCGTCTACGTCATCGGCCCTGACGGCCGCATCCTCTACGCCAAAAGAGGAAAGCCCTCTACAGCGGAAATACTCTCCGCCATAGAGGGCCCCAAACCAACTACTTTTTAAGACGCTGACACGCCAGAATCGACGCCTCATTATGCGGAGCCGGTCGCCCATCGGCGATAATTTCCACAATCTTGCCCGTCTTATCAATCACAAACGTGGTCCGGCTCGCGATGCCGCGTTCCGCAATCAATACGCCATACGCTTTCGCGGTGTTCTTGTTAGGAAAATCGGAAAGCAACGGAAACTCCAATGTCAAATCGTCGGAGAAGCGCTTCAATGACGGCGCCGCATCCACGCTGATCCCCAACACCTGTGATTCCGCTTCGTTAAAGTTTTTGATTCCAGACTGGAACCCTTTCATTTCCGCGGTTCAGCCACCGGTAAACGCCAGCGGAAAAAACGCCAGAACAACCGTCTTGTTGCCCTTAAAATCCGCCAGCGAAAACGTCTTGCCAGGAACCGAGGAGCTAAGCTTGCTGAACTCCGGAGCCATATCGCCAACCTTCAATTGCGTCTTGCCGTCCTGGGCAAAAAGCATTGCGCCGGCGAGGCCCAGGAAGATGATTTTCTTCATTCGTTTATCCTCGTTGAAATGGTACTGCTCCACTAGTCTATACCTTTACCATCTCCGTCTGAACAGCCCCCGTCACCCGCGCCTCCCGGTCCCCCACAAATACATTCACTTCACTCCGTATTCCAAACCCCGGTAAATAAACCCCCGGCTCCACCGAAAAGCATGTCCACGGAATCACGCGACGCTCATCATGCGTCTCCAGATTGTCCATATTCGCCCCCGATCCATGCACGTCTTCCCCAATAGAATGGCCCGTCCGGTGAATAAAATACTCCGCCATCTCATGCTCTCGAATATGACCGCGGCACGCGTCGTCCACCTCAAATCCGTACAACGGCAGCCCCGCCCCAATCGCCGACTTCACCTTCGTGACCGCCGCGTCCCGCGCCCCCGTTACAATCGAAAACACTCGCTGCACATCGTCCGGAATCTCATAACCCGTGTACCCCGTCCAAGTAATGTCGTAATAAACCGACCCCGGCTTTTTCAACTTCGCCCACAAATCAATCAACACCACATCGCCCTGCCGGATCCTCTCATAGTTGTCCGCCTCCGGCTCATAATGCGGGTTCGACGCATTCGCGTTCACCCCCACAATCGGCCCATGATCGGTGTACAATCCCGCCCGTTCAAACGACTCCAAAATAAACGCCTTCACCGTATACTCATTCACCGCCTCCCGCCCGCGCAGCCGGTCGCCAATCTCCAAAAACGCCGCCCGTCGAATCTCATCCACCAGCACTCCCGCCGCCAAATGCGAGTCCAATTTCTCCTGTGTCCACTTCGCCTCAAAAACCTGCACCAGATTCGCCGACGTAGCGACCTCCACGCCCTGCCCCCGAACCAACTCCACTGTCCCGGCGTCCACCATCGCCACATACGGCACCGCGCACATCGCCGAATACTGCATCGCCACCCGCTTGCAGCCCGCCAGCAGCGCCGCTAACCCTTCCACCTGCTTTGACCAGCTCGAATACGTCCGCGTCTCTCCCGGGAGCGCATCCAGCATTCCCGGCTCAATCTGATGCACCAGTTTCCGCGGCGAACCCTCCGCCGGAATCAAATAATACCACCGCCGCGACGGTGTCCGCGGCGGCGTGAAATCCAATATCCGGTAGGCCAGCGGATCCCGTAGATGATGATCGAAAAACAACCACCCATCCAACTGTTCTTCCCGTAACGCCTGCTGAATCGCGGCAACATTCATCATTTCGTTTCTCCCATCAGTCTCCGTAGCGGCTTCACAAATACACCCAACACAACCGCCGCTGCAATCGCAAACAGCGCTACATACAAAAACAACTGCTCCAGCTTCATCGATTCATAAAATCCAGCCAACCGCCCGCCCACATAATTCCCAGTCGAAATCGACAGGAAGAACACGCCCATAATCACGCCCGCCAGCCGCGCAGGCGCCAGCTTCGTCATCGCCGATAATCCCACCGGACTCAAACACAACTCGCCAATCGTGTGCAGCAAATACGTGATCACCAGCCACATCGGACTCACTTTCATCCCCGCATCCGCCGAAGCCGCCGGCGGCACCAATATCAAAAAGCCAAGCCCCACAAACAGCAATCCCATCGCAAACTTCGCCGGCACGCTCGGCTCCCGCGGACCCAGCTTAATCCACAACAGCGAGAACAGCGGCGCCAACGCCAGCAGCCAGATCGAGTTCACCGATTGAAACCAGCTCGACGGATACGCCATCCCCAAAACTTCGTTCCGCGTCTTCTCATCCGCGAAAAGATTCAACGTCGACCCCGCCTGTTCAAACAACGACCAGAACACCGCCGAAGCAATCGATAAACACAGTATCACCGCGATGTTCTTCCGTTCCTGCCCCGGACGGCACGCCCCAAACAACACCACAAAAATCCCGACAAAACAAACAGCCATCAACACGGTGAACCCATCGGCAATCGCCGTCACCGAAAACGCCGTCAATCCCATCGTTTGCAAAACACCCAGCATTAAGGGCAATCCCACGACGCCCGCCAGGCCCATCATCAACTGCCGCTTCTGCGGTGCCCCCGGCGGAGACGCGGGCCGCAATCCCGCTTCGCCCAAATGCCGCTGCGTCATCACGTACTGAATCAGCCCCGCCGTCATCCCCGCCGTCACCAGCAAAAACGCCAGCCGCCAATTGATCGTCTGCCCCACATACCCAATCGCCAGCGGCGCAAGGAACGCGCCCACGTTGATCCCCATGTAGTAAATCGAAAATCCTGCGTCCCGCCTGTTGTCCCCCGGTGCGTACAGCGACCCCACCATCGTGCTCGCATTCGTCTTCAACAATCCCGTCCCCACGCAAATCAACCCCAGCCCCAAATAAAACGTCCAAAGCATCGGCGCGGCCAATAATGCGTTCCCTAACGCGATAATAATCCCCCCGTACAGCACCGCCTTCCGCTGCCCCAATATCCGGTCCGCCACCCATCCGCCCGGCAAACTCAGCAAATAAACCGACGCCGTGAAAATTCCATAAATCGCCCCCGCCGTCGGCTTGTCCATCCCCAATCCGCCGTTGGCCAACTGCGCCGTCAAATACAAAATCAAAATCGCCCGCATCCCGTAGTAACTGAACCGCTCCCACATCTCCGTAAAAAATAAAGTGGACAATCCGCGCGGATGCCCGAAAAACGACGTGTCTGTTAAGGGTTGCGTTGCCATTGAATCTCCGTGTTCAGTTGAATCATCCCAGCCGTGTCGCGGTGGTCGATCACCGCAAAGCTCAGCGCGTCGTCTATCCAGTCCTGGCTCGCCCCATCGGCGTGCTGCGTGGCCACCGTAAGAGTATATTCTGCCCGGCTCAGCAAGCAATCAATCGCGAAACAAATTTCCAGCACATCCCCTGCCGCATACGTCCCCAACTCCTTCTGTTCCACCCGTGTATTCGTCCCATACACATCCACGCCCAACCGGTTTCGAATCAGGATTCCCACCGTTGGCGACTCGCAATCCCGCACAAAACGCGCGCGAATCCGGATCACCGCCCGCTCCCCGCTCAGCAAGCTCGTAGCCTCGTCCCCATGGCTATTCAGGATCGCGAACGACTCGATCCGGCTTGTCCCATCGCCATGCCGGTAGCTCCCGCCCTCCTCTGGCGAGTCCCGCAAATGCAGTTCATGCACCAGCCCCACATAGCGGTTCACAATATCGCTCGGCTTCCCCATCGCGACAATTTCCCCATGCAGCAGCAGCGCCGCCCGGTCCGCGAGCCGCTTCACAATTCCCAGATCGTGCGACACAAACAAAATCGTAACTTTCCGTTCCTTCAACTCCTCGAGTTTCCGCACGCACCGGTTCGCAAAAATGGCATCGCCCACCGCCAGCGCCTCGTCAACAATCAGCACCTCCGGCTCCACATGGATCGCCGTCGAAAACGCCAGCCGCACATACATCCCGCTCGAATACTCTTTCACCGGCCGGTCCATAAAGTCGCCGATCCCCGCAAACTCCGCGATCTTCGGAAACGCCGTCTCCACCTCCGCGCGGCTCAATCCTATAATCTCGCCGTTCAAATACACATTCTCCCGCCCCGTAAAATCCGGATTGAAGCCCGCGCCCAGTTCCAACAGCGCCGCCACCCGGCCCGTCGAAATCACCCGCCCGCGCGTCGGCTGCATGATCCCCGCCACAATCTGTAGCAGCGTCGACTTCCCGCTGCCATTCGGCCCCACCAGCGCAAATACTTCACCCGGCTCCACCCGCAAACTCACATCCCGCAACGCCCAAAATTCGCGCCCCCGCGTCTCCCCGATCAAGGGCAACAGAGAAACCAAACGGTCGGCAGGACGCTCATAGAGCGTATAGATTTTCGAGACGTGCTGAACGGAGACCAACCTATCAGCTTAACGGACGCCGGGCGCAACGCCCAAGGCATGCACATCGACACCGAATCCAACGAAGTCCGCATCTCCACCCAACGCGAAAAATCGCCGTCCGTTTTTCGCTCAATTCGTTCGCGCCCCGCCCGCTAACGATAGAATGAGTGACATGCTCACTCGTCTCTACTTGGACAATTATCGTAGTTTCGAAAATTTCGAATACAAGCTCAACCGTAAGCAGTTGATCTTCGGATCCAATGGAACAGGTAAGTCCTCATTCGTCGACGCCGTTTTGCTCATCCGCCAGATCGCGGTCACCGGCTCCGCACTTGGCGAGTTTCACTTACTCTCCCAGCGAACACGCTGGCTTACCAGAACGGCGCAGACCTTCGAACTGGAGGCGTCGCTTGACGGAGCCACATACATCTACAAGCTGGTTCTCGAGCCGCACGAAGACCCGCCGCGCGTCAGAATCGCCCTCGAATCCTTACATCTAAGTCGCGTGCCCTTGTTTGAGTTCGAGAACAGGGAAGTGCGGCTCTACAGCGATCAACAGGAGCAAGTAGTCAGCTATCCATTCGACGCTGATCGCTCCGCCTTAGCCACTATTGCCCCCCGAAATGACAATCAGCGGTTAATTCGCTTTAAACTCTGGCTCTCATCGCTCTTCTGCTTCCGAATCAATCCGTTTGCCATTTCCGGACGCGCCGAAAGCGAACAACTGTCTCCCAAAGTGCAGATGGATAACTTGGCATCGTGGTACAGGCATCTGCTGCAGTCGGATCAGCGCCAAAATTTCAAGCTGATTGAAAATCTCCAAACAGTACTGGACGAATTCAAATTCCTGGATCTTCCCGCCTCGGGAGAGAATGTCCGCTTGATGGTTGCGGAATTCGGTTCTGGAGATAGTTCGGCAAGGTACTTGGTCCATGAGTTGTCCGAGGGACAACGCTGCCTCATTTGCCTTTACACCATCCTGCACTTTCTTCTCGCCAAGGGATGTACAGTGATCATCGATGAACCTGACAATTTTCTTTCGCTTCGTGAAATTCAACCCTGGTTGATGGCTGCCTCCGATGTCGTCGAGGACACCCCGGCGCAAATGATCATCATCTCCCATCACCCCGAAATTATTGACCAATGGGCCCCTTCCTATGGCACCCAGTTCTTCCGCGTTCGCGGAGGACCTTCACGGGTTAAAGAGTTTGCCGGGAATGATTCAAAAGATATCCTTTCCCCTTCGGAACTGATCGCTCGCGGGTGGCTCGAGTGAGTAAGCCGTCTCAAGGAATAGTACTCGCCGAGGACTCACGGCACCAGGAATTTGTTCGTCGCTATCTCCACCGCCGCGGGTTTCGTGAGCACCACATTTATTTCGAGAAGCTTCCCAGTGGAACTGGCTCCGGGGAGCAATGGGTTCGCACCCGTTATGCACGTCTTGTCGCCGTATATCGCCAAAGGTCGGCGCGCGCAACCACGGCATTGATCGTAGTCATCGACGCAGATACCGAAACGGTCGCGGATAGATCCAAGCGCCTCAGCGACGCGCTCAGTGAGGCAGGCGCGGCCGGCCGCGCCGTGCACGAGCAGATCGTACTGTTCATTCCCAAACGTCACATCGAAACCTGGATCCTTTGCCTCAACGGAACCGTGGTTGATGAAATCCAAAAATACAAAAATGAACTCGCTGGATCCGGTGGCTCGATTCAGACTGCCGCTGTCGCGTTCTTTGAGTGGGGCAGGCCGAATACCGCGATCCCCGCCCACTGCATCCCGTCACTCAGCACCGCAATCGCCGAGGCCGCCCGCCTCACCGCCGCACCGTAATCCCCAATCCCATCGTATACAGAAAGTCATTCCGCTTCCGCCCCGGTGCCGGATTACTCAAATACCGGTCACTCACGGAAGCATTCCAAGTCAGCCACTTTGTTAGCGCCGCTGAAATCCCCACATCCACATTCTGCCGGAACTCCCCAGTGTTTGACAGATTATTGAACATTCGGTAATTCTCATCGTCCCTTCTCGCCCTT
>SHUN01000086.1 GCA_009697495.1 Bryobacterales bacterium
ACATATGTAGAGGAATTTTTCCGAAAACTGGGCTATGAAACTGTCGAGAGGGGAGAGCTCCCCCTAAAGGCGTGGAAGGATTGCCTCCGCTGTCCAAAATTTCAGGCCTGCGACGAAATCGCCATGCGAAAACGCCTCGACTAGTACCACCCATCTGAGGGTATTTGGACCCCTCCAATGCGGGTATTTCAAAAAGAAAGTACTAGAATCTAAATAGGTGATAATAAAGGCCATAGTAGGTGTAGTACCACTTCCCTTCTAGGTGGCGTTCGCTCCTTCCCGGCAAAATACAAGGTGGGATACCCTCAAAATAGTTTGAAGAAGAAGTGAGAATTTTCATTCACGCCACCCACCAATTTGTATAATCAGACGAAATCCAGTAGATATTATGATCCATTTTTTACAATTATTACTGGCAAGTCAGGAGATCAGAAATGCGCGCACAGACCGTGGAAGTGAAGGCCTCTACCGGCAGAATTCTCTGCTGCACCATCTTTCGGCCGGGCGGGAAAAAGTTGCTTGCCAAGGGCCATACGCTGAACGATGACGACATCCGCATTCTGGAGACGGAGGGGATGCAGGAGGTGTGGGTCACGCAGTTGGAAGACGGCGAGATCGGTGAGGACGAGGCGGTACTCGAAATCGCCACGCGCATCGGCTGCGGCTCCCTGGAGCTACGGCCCGCCGCCGGCGGCCGGGCCAATCTCTTCGCCACCGAAGACTGCTGCCTGCTGGTGGACGACGAGTTGCTGAAACAGATTAACTGCACAGCCAGCGTGGTTATCGCCACCGGAACCAATTTTTCCTTCGTTCCCGCCGGGCAACGTGTGGCAACCATTAAAAGCACGCCATTTGCGGTGTCGGCAAGCGAAATTGAGGCGGTGCAAAACATTCTCGCCGAGCGCGGCCCAATCCTGCAGGCCCGCCCGGTCCAGGATCCGCAAGTTGCAGTCCTCTACACGGATCCGGTGCAAGGCGACCGCGCCCGCCAACTGTTCGACAACATCATGCGCCAACGCCTGGAAAGCATGGGGGTACTGCAAAACTACGTGCTGAGCGCGCTGGAGGAGGAAAACGCCATCTGCCGTGCCCTCCAACACCTGCTTGGCGCCAAGCCGGCTGTGATCATAATCGCCTCCACTACCGCTCCGCAGGGTCCTGAAGACGTCGTGGGCCGGGCCATGCTCCGGCTGGGTGCCCACATTGAGCGCTTCCTCGCGCCGGTGGAACCCGGCAGCCTCATGTTACTCGGTTACAAAGACGAAATTCCCATCCTTTCAGCCCCCGGCTGTTACCGGTCTACCAAGCGGAACGTTCTTGATATTTTGCTCCCCCCATTATTGGCCCGCTATCGAATGAGCGGCTGGGAAATTGCCAGTTTGGGGCACGGCGGACTGCTGATATAGAATTTAAGCTCCTCCGGAACCGCGGATCCTATCCTCCGAGGGATTTGCGGTTCATTCTAGTGCCGGGTGTTGCATAGACACCCGGCTTTTTTTTGCAGGTATCCTGAAAGATCATGCAGATCCGATCCGTCCGCTGCTTTCTACTCTCGTACGTATTTCCGAAGCCCGTAGAGCTGCAATATTACGGAGGCAATCGACGCGTCCTGAAAAGGGATGCCATGTTGATTCGTGTGGAGGCCGACAATGGCCTTGTCGGCTACGGTCCCGGCGAGGGCAGTGAGGCCGCTGAACGCATCATCCGCGAATCCATTTCCCCGTGGCTGGAAGGCCGCGTCCTCCGCGACGCCGACGCACTTCGCGTCCAGTTCCAGGCCGGGCCGGGCATCGACCGCAAAACAAGCCACGTTTACGGAACGGTGGAAGTGGCCCTCTACGATCTGCTAGGCAAGTTCCAGGGCGCGCCGATATCGGAACTGCTCGGCGGACGCGTCCGCGACCGAATCGCGCTCTACGGTAGCGCCGGCATGTACCAGCCTCCGGAGGAATATGCGCGCGAGGCCGTGCAGGCGAAAGAGATGGGCTATACGGCCTACAAAATGCGCCCCGCCTTGGGCCCGGATCTCGATGTGGAAACCGTCCGGCTCATGCGTGAGGCCACCGGCCCGGATTTCGGCCTGATGGTGGACGCCCATTCCTGGTGGCGTATGGGCGACCGCAGCTACACGCCGAAAATGATCGCCGATTTGGCGCGCGCCATGAGCGAGTACAACATTACCTGGCTGGAGGAACCGCTCCCCCCTGCCGACCACGCCGCCTACCGCGAACTCCGCTCCCAAGGCCACGTCCCTATCGCCACCGGCGAGCACGAACACACCGAAGAGGGATTTCTGGATCTCATTTACAACGGCTGCGCGGACTACGTGCAGATGGACGTCGTCTGCCAGGGCGGTTACGCCATGGGCCGCCGCATTTTCAGCGAGATCCGCGCCGAGGGCCTGCGCTTTGCCTTCCATAGCTGGGGCACGGATTTGGAATTGATCGCCGCGGCGCACGCCGGCATCTGCTGGCCGGAAAATGTCGTCGAGTGGCTGGAAGCCCCCTGCTACACCACGCCGGAGCGGAAATTCATGTACGAATGGCCGCTGGCGTCGGAGATTCTCGCCTCCCCGCTCGTCATCGAGAAAGGCGATCTGGTGGTTCCCCGCGGGCCGGGCCTGGGCGTGGAGATCGATGAATCGGTGATCGATAAATACCCGTGGCAGCCAGGGCCCTGGTCTTATTTCACCCTGATCTCGCCCCCGGAGACCCATGCCGTGACCTCGGACCACAGCATCACCTGGGCTGACGAGCCGAAGGCGTAGCGCCGTGTGGGTTGAAGCGGGGTTAACCGCTGGCGCGGCGGCGGGATTCCTATCCTGGGCCGTGCGCGGACGCAGCGCCCAAATATTTGCGCCGTCTGTTTGGCGGGGCTCCGCCGCCCACAATCGCATCGCGCTGACGTTCGACGACGGCCCCAGCGAATCCACCCCCGCGCTTCTCGAACTGTTAAATCGCCACAACGCCAAAGCCACTTTCTTCGTCTGCGGCCGCAACGCCGAACGCCTGCCCGATGTCCTCCTCGCCATCGCTAAAGCCGGGCATGAAATCGGCAACCATACGTGGTCCCATCCTCGCCTGGACTTCACCTCGGCGGCAACCATGCGGAGTGAAATCGGACGCACACAGGAACTCGTCCGCTCCATCACCGGAGCCGCGCCAACGCTCTTCCGCCCGCCTTATGGCGTGCGCTGGCTCGGCCTCGGCGCCGTGCAAAAGGAACTGGGCGTTAGAGGCGTGATGTGGACCGCCATTGCCAAGGATTGGAAGCTTCCCGCCGCCGCCATTTCCCGCCGCCTGCTAAAAGCATCCACCCCCGGCGCCATCCTCTGTCTCCACGACGGCCGCGTCCTCACCCAGCGCCCCGACATCACTCCCACCCTCGACGCCGTCAACACGCTTCTGCCCCTTCTCCAACAGAGAAATTTGTCGATCACATCCGTCTCTGCCATCCTGGAACGATGAGCGAGTCCGTTTCCCCCGAAGTCCTGACACGCGTCCTCCGTACATTGGCCGAGACGCAAAAATTGCCCTTCGAACAGGTCACTCCTGAGGCGACGTTTGAACAACTCAATATTGACTCCCTCGACGGCATCAACATCCTCTTCGCTCTCGAAAACGAATTCGACATCAACATTCCCGACGAATCCGCCCGCCTCGTCCGCAACGTTCGCCAACTCGCCGAAGGCGTGCAAAAGCTAATCAACGAAAAACCGGCGCCCGCCGCATGACCCGCCGCGTCGCCGTCACTGGCATCGGCTGCGTCTCGGCCATCGGAAATACGGCCCCTGCATTTTGGGCCTCCTGTCTCGCCGGCCAGTGCGGCATCGCGCAAATCCGCGGTTTCGACATGACCGGCATCCGTTTTCAGAACGGCGCGCAAGCCCGCGACTTCGACCCGTCCAAACACTTCGACGACAAGCAACTCATTCCCCTCGACCGTTTTGCCCAACTCGCCATCGTCGCCGCCCGTGAAGCCCTTGCCCAGGCCCAACTCGAGTTAACGGATGAGGAGCGCGCCCGCGCCGCCATCGTCACCGGCTCCTGCTACGGCGGCAAGACCAGCGAAGACGCCGCTTTCGCGTCACTCTATCGCGACTCCCAGCCACGCCTCCACCCGATGACGATTCCGCGCCTGATGGCCAACGCGGGCGCAAGCGCGCTCACCCTGGAACTCGGCTGGCAGGGCCCCGTCTGGACAGTGTCCACGGCTTGCAGTTCGGCCAATCACGCCATCGGCCAGGCCTATTGGCTGGTGCGGCACGGCCTCGCCGACGTCGCCCTCACCGGCGGCAGCGAGGCGCCTTTCACCTACGGATCGCTCAAGGCTTGGGAGGCTCTGCGCGTGGTGAGCCCCGATACCTGTCGGCCTTTTTCAAAAGGGCGCGCTGGAATGGTACTCGGAGAAGGGGCCGGCATGTTGGTGCTCGAACCGCTTGATCGCGCCCGGGCCCGCGGAGCTACGGTCATCGCGGAAATTGCCGGATTCGGTATGGGTGCCGACGCCCATCACCTCACCCAGCCCTCCGCGGCCGGCGCCGCCCGCACGTTGCGCTTGGCGCTGGCGGACGCCAACCTGCCGCCCCAAGCCATCGGCGTTGCGAATGCCCACGGCACCGGGACCGCCGCCAACGACGTCACCGAATCCGCCGCCATCCGCGACGTCTTCGGCGCGAACCGCAACAACTTGTTGGTAACCGCCACCAAATCGCTCCACGGCCACGCCCTCGGCGCGTCCGGAGCGTTGGAAGCTGTCGCCACGATTCTGGGCCTGCAAAATCAGTGCGTCGTTCCCACGGTCAATTTCCAGGAGCCGGACCCCGATTGCGATGTCCCGCTGTGCCTGGAACAAAAACCTTGGCCGCACGGAGCCGCCGTGTCAAATTCCTTCGCCTTCGGCGGCCTAAACGCCGTGCTGGTATTCCAGCGTTAGCGGGAGATCCCCAAGTCGTGCCTCAAAACCCCGGCCCGCCTACTCCCGTTTAAACTCCGCAGTCTCCGACACCACCGCGCGCTCCCGCGGATACACCTCCAGCCGGAATAGTACCCGTTCCGGCACGCCGCGATAAATCACGCTTCCCCCCTGCAACTGCGAGCCCCGCAATTCAATCGTTCGCGTTTCCGCTCGCGACTGAATGATCAACGCGCCTCGCGTCGCATTGCGCACGGCCGACGCAAGCGGATCCCAGGTCACTGCCAACTCTTCGCCAGAGCGCTTAACCTGCAGCGTCATGTCCCACGCCTCCAGCCACGGATTCGCAGGCTGCTTCGGCCGCATGCTCAGAGCGATTTGAAATCCCACCACCACGCCCAGCAACATGAAAATAAACGACAGGGGAATCCACACCCAGCCGCCCCGCACGCCCTTGCTCTTCGGCGGTGCTTCGGTCATCGCCATCGCCTCCGGTACGCTCCGATACTCCGGTGCCCGGCCTTCTTCCGTTCTCTCCGCCGGGGCCGCTTCCTCCCGCCGGTGCCTCACCCGCGGAGCTTCCCTCGCCCGCTGCTGCCCAAAGCGCGCCGCGCTGGTCAACCGCTCCATTCCTGACGACCCGCCCCCCAATTCCTTCCGCCGGAACGGAAACTCCAGATGCGATGCATCGGCCTTAAATTGCCCCTCTTCCCGAAAGAAAATTCCTGCCATGCTCGCCTTTGTGGCATACGGCTTTACTATCAACGCAATCGCTGTCGGATCTGGAAAGACATCTTCCAGGATCGCCAGATCTTCAGCCGCCAGACAAATCCCGTCGCGGGTGTGCCCGCGATAATAACCGACCGCGTAGATTCGCCGGTCCGGCCCGCCCTTCCATCGATCCATCGTTCCCTGAAAGGCCACCCGGTCGTCCTCAGAAAGAATGAAAGATGGCCCCGAAGCATGGTCGCAATCCAACGCCTCAAAATTCTCTACTTTCACCACGATCCGCTCGCCCTGTAACTCCGCGGTGCCAAGCAAAATGCCGCCCACCTCCGCGCCGCGCTTCGGTACAGCCCCGAAACCTCGCATTACTTCCAATAGGATCCGGTCCACTACATCGAACTGCAACTGCACGGAGATTGACTTCTCAGCCGGCTTCCAGACGTAAAATGGGGACGTGGACGTACCTGATTCAGGGTGCAATCCCGGATGCTCCTTCTGTGGGCGATTTCCTATTCAAGTATAGTTACCATTATTGCCAGCCGCACTCTATCTTGTCGCCACCCCCATCGGAAACCTTGAGGACATCTCCCTTCGAGCCATTCGTATTTTGAAGGACGAGGTCGACCGCATCGCCTGTGAAGACACCCGCCACAGCCGAAAACTCCTCGTTCACTACGGAATCAATAAGCCTCTGGTGAGCTACCACGAGCACAATGAAAGGGATCGCGGCGAAGAACTCCTAGCCGCCCTTCTCGCCGGAGAAAAAATAGCCCTGATCAGTGACGCGGGCACGCCCCTCATTTCCGACCCCGGCTATCGCCTCGTCGCCGCCGCCGCAGCGGCCGGAATCCCCATCATTCCCATCCCCGGCGCCTCCGCCATCCTCACCGCCCTGTGCGCCTCTGGATTGCCCACCGATGCCTTCGCCTTCGGCGGCTTTCTCCCGCCCAAACAGGGCCAGCGCCGCAAGGCCCTCGAAGCCTGGGCCGAATCCCCCGCCACACTCGTTTTCTATGAGGCGCCCCACCGAATCCTCGAAGCTCTCGCCGATATCGAGACCGTGCTCGGCGAGCGGCCCGTCGTCCTTGCCCGTGAACTCACCAAACTCCACGAAGAGTTTCTCCGAGGCACCGCCCGCCAAGTCCGCGATCAACTCAGCAGCGCCAACACGCGCGGCGAAATGGTGATACTCATCGGCCGCGGCGTCGCCGGCCTCCGCGACGACCGGCCGCTTCCGGAAGCCGTCGCCGACGCCATCCGCGGCGGCATGGACCGCATGGACGCCATCAAGCACGTCGCCCGCCAACGCGGCCTCTCAAAACGCGAAGTCTATAAAGCAAGCACAGCAGAGGGACAGTAACCACTTTCCCCTGATAATGAGTAGAGCGGAATGAGTACTCTCTCAGATTTATCCGGTGGAACTTTCGACGTCGCCATCATCGGCGGCGGCATCATCGGCGCCGGTATCGCCCGTGATCTCGCTCTCCGAGGCGCTCGCGTGGCGCTCGTTGAAAAAGGCGACTTCGGCAGCGGCACCACCAGCGGCTCCACCCGTCTCATCCACGGCGGCCTGCGGTATTTGGAGATGCTCGATTTCAGCCTCGTCCGCATGGACCTGCGCGAGCGGGAGATCCTTCTCCGCATCGCCCCCCACTTGGTCAAACCGCTCGAATTCCGCATCCCCTTCATCCATCAGTCCGCCTGGTTCCGCGCCAAAATGCGCGCCGGACTCCTGCTCTACGACGCCCTCAGTTACGATCGTTCCCTCCCCGGCCACCGCTTCCTCAGTAACGCCGAAACGCTCGCCGATGAACCAGCCTTGACAACCGGCGGCCTCCACGGCGCGGCCAGCTATTTCGACGCCCAGGTCAGCATGCCGGAGCGCCTTTGCCTCGAAAACCTGATCGACGCCGTCCGCCACGGCGCCGTCGTCAAAAACTACTGCCAAGTTCGCTCCGCCACGAAAATCAATGGCAAAGTGCAAAGCCTGCTCGTCCGCGACACCGGCACCGGCGACGAATCCGAACTCCGCGCCAAACTCTTCGTCAACGCCACCGGTGCCTGGTTTGATCGGGTCCAGACGATTGTCTCCGGCGCCCCCAGCCGCCGCCTCCGCACCACCAAGGGCATCCACCTGACCTGCGCGCCACTCGTCAACAAAGCCAATGTGCTCTTCTCGCCACTCGACGGACGCCTCTTCTTCGTCATTCCCTTGTTCGGAAAAACCTGGATCGGAACCACCGATACAGACTACCCCGATGACCCCGCCGGCGTCCGCGCGGAAGCTGACGACATCGAGTATCTCCTCCGCTCAGTAGAACCGTTCTTCCCCGCCATTCGCTCCCTCGCCATTTATTCGACCAACGCCGGCGTCCGCGCACTCGTCCGTCAGGGCGGCTCGGAGTCGTCCGTTTCCCGTCGGCATAAAATCGAGGAAACCCAGCCCGGAATGTTCTCCGTTCTCGGCGGAAAAATCACCGGTTACCGCGCTATCGCCCAAGAAGCCGCCGACGCCGTCTGCGCCCGTCTCGGTATCACTGCGGAATGCCAGACCGCCGCGGCGTCGCTCCCCGGCGGCCATGGCGCCAATGTGGACTCTCTCTACGGCAGCCGCGAGGACGAACTGTGTGCGCTTTCCGGCTCGTTTGGCCGAATCGGTGCCCAGGCCCGACTCGCCGTTCGCCACGAATTCTGCCAACACCTCGACGATTTCCTGCTACGCCGGACCGAACATGCTTTCGCGCCCGATTGGGGCGCCTCCGTCGCTCCCGAGGCCCTCGCTGCTTTGGCCGTAGAACTGGCGTGGACCAAAGCGCAGCGCGAGGAAGAATGGCGCCGCTATCGCGCCGCGGCCGTTCGGGCCGGCGCTGTTACCGAGCCGCGACCGTAAGGGAGCGCCCATGGGCCTGCGGCCCACCAAAAAGGATGAAGGCGCGCGTGACTGGTGTCCTGGAATCAACAACTTGGATCGCGCCTTCAACGGAGCGGGTACCCCTCCGCGAGCCCGCTCTTGGGAATCTCCCATCGTCGGCAATCCGGAAACGTTCTTTGACAATCGAATATCAATAAGGTGCCCGGCTACCGCTCGCCTACCCAAACTGTATTCAATTTCGGGTAGGCGGGGACTAGCGGGTCTTTCGCAAAACCGGGCGTGTTTTCTTCGTAGCGCAGCCTTATGGACTGACCCCCTAAAGTGCGACACGCTGAAAGAACACACATTGCATTAAACGGGAGGTCTAGCGATGGCAAAGTGGCGGCGCC
>SHUN01000087.1 GCA_009697495.1 Bryobacterales bacterium
ACCATTTGGGTGACCTCCTTGGGGCCGGTCCGCGAAGCTGAAATCTTCGCGGCACTACTGTTTTACCCCATGTTCTCGAGGTCACCAAATGGTTCACCGCGTTTCCGCCCGCAAACGCGGGCACGAAGCTGTGCATAGCTCAGGTGAAATCAAAAAGTATAAACAAAGGCGCACAAAGAGTCTTTACCAGGGAGGTCAGTTCGGCTTCCCAACTACGCAGTCGAAACGTTACCGAGGAACTTACTTCATTCTCGGTACTTACTGCCCCGTTCCAGAAGCCCCATTCGAAGTTATCTGATGCGCTGAGAACTCTGGAGTTTAAGCCGCTGTAAGAGATCGCAAGTTCGATCATGCAATGCGAATCCGCGCCAAGCGCCTTATAAAGTCTGGCGCAATGAGCAATCTCCTCCGCTATGCGGTCAATACGGATATTTAAGTACAATTTGTTTTCAACGACCCGATCCTCTGAAAACGTCGAAATCGCGATAAAATCCCCGCTACTATGGATCGCCCAATACTGAAACGTTTTCTCTAGCGACATGGTCGCGACGATGCCGTCTTTTCTAGCCTTCGGCGTCAACTCCGGGTTGTTCTTGAATACCGTCCCAAGTGATTCCGGGAACAGTCTGACCACTGCTTTCTTAGCCGCCGAGAGCAACTCTAACTGTGTGAATTCTCCAACCACTGAACGGCAACCGTGGCGAATTTCCATGTGGCCCGGACTTCCGCCTTCTCCGAAAAACGCTACTGCCCCCGCCCGCTGACGGTCCATCCATTCTTCATCAAGTTTTCGAGGCACGCTCCTCATCGGCGATGGCAAGGACTCGCCCGCAAATGCCTTGTCCCAATCCAACCGTTCCGCAATCAGGCGAGCAAGCAGTTCGTATGCATGGCCCAGCGACGCGGGATCGGCTGAACCCTCTTCAATCGCCGGAAGTGTCTCCCCAAAGCTCCAATAGGGCACGTACGGAATACGCATTTTCTCAATCGCATCATTCGCCGATTTGTTATTGGGAAGCCAGTCAGCGTACAACTCCTTGAACTCGGCGGCGAATCGCCCCTTCCACTCCGCGGCCTTCTCATATTCAGTCCGGCTCTCATCCCGAGCCGGCACCGGAAGCGCAAGCAGTCGTTGCCGGTCAACCGGCAGCCGCTGTTGATGCATTCTCGCCTGTTCTAGAATGCTCGCCGCCCCCTCCATGCTGGAAGCGGTCGTCGTAAATAACAGTACCAAAACATCCGCAAGTTGAACCGTGCAAATGCCTCCAATATCCGTTACTCCGGTCCGGCTATCTATCAAAACATATTCGTACTCGCTGAGCCATTGATTCCGAAGCTCCTCGATGTACGATCCAAGAGCTCTATCCGCGAACAGCCGGTCAAAATCGATGCGATGCAACCGCGAGCTATAGCCCGCTCCGCTCCGCCCGGCGGAAATCATCGAAACGCGTGCCCCATTCGCGCCAATTGGCACCGTCATGACGGCATCATGCCAGTCAATCGGGCTGCCGTCCGCGTGACCCAGAATGAGGTCAACAATCCCCGGCTTATTGTCTCTGAGAGTAACTACTTCTGGAGCATGCTTGGCAAAGAATTTCTCCAGACCCGGCGCCTCCAGATCCCAATCCAATAACAAAACTGTTCGGTCCCACTTGGCAAGAAGCGCTCCAACGTTTGCCAAGGCCATGCTGCGCCCAACGCCGCCCTTGAAGGAATAAAACGTGTAGGCAATT
The DNA here is from genome assembly GCA_009697495.1 of Bryobacterales bacterium. Lineage (GTDB taxonomy): Bacteria > Acidobacteriota > Terriglobia > Bryobacterales > Bryobacteraceae. The sequence continues at coordinate 1,734 of SHUN01000087.1, forward strand.
CCCCGTTCTTGACCAATCGCTCCGTTGTTCATAATTTCGCCAACTCGATTCTCGGGCGATCGAGTCCATGACCGGATACGACAGGCCAATTGTCTCTGAAGGACGGAGCGTTCCGAACCATTTGCGCAACGTCCGCGGAAAAGGATTTCAATATATCCTCAAGCTCCAGAGCTCTCGCGCTACTCCAAAATGCCGACAGCGTACTGTTGTACTTGGAAACGTCCGTCCACTGAATTGACTGCGCCTCCTGTGGGAAATGCTCCCCATCGTGAAACTTCAATGGCGCGATCAATCGAGCGGTCTCGCCTTCTGCCAGCATCTTTTCACGGGCTTGAAAACTACGCCATTCAGAACAGCACCAGTCAGATTGAAAGTACAGCGGCGACCAAACGCAAACCAAGCACTTGGAGCGGCGCAACGCCCGTTGCAGTGCCTCTGGCCACGGCTCGCCAAGCTCGATGCTTTCCTCATCCACAAACACCCGGGCTTCGGGGACGTTCAGTTCGTGGCTCAGATAAAACTTGAAGAGCGTCGATACTCGCCGAGTCCAGTCAATCGATAGGGCGTGCCGCTTATAGCTAAAGAAAACGTCGAACTCGTAGTCGGCGGCAGGTAAAGGCATGGGCGTGTGGAATTTGTTTCTCGATCCATGATAATCGCTCGTGGATCAGACGCGCAAAACTTCCGGAAGCTGTTCCGGCATTGACGCATCTAAACTAAAAGAACATGCGCCCCTTCCTCCTCGCCCTGCTCCTCACAACCCTCCAAGCCCAACCCAACCTCTCCGGCGCCGCCCCCCTCCGCCTCCAAATCGAAAAACTCAGCCGCCTCGGCAAAGTCCTCCACATCGCCGCCCACCCCGACGACGAAAACACCGCCTTCCTCGCTTTCTCCGCCCGCGGCTCGCAATACCGCACCGCCTACCTGTCCCTCACGCGCGGCGAAGGCGGCCAAAATCTCATCGGTAGCGAACAGGGCGAATGGATGGGCCTCATCCGTACCCAGGAACTCCTCGCCGCCCGCCGCATCGATGGCGCCGAACAATATTTCACCCGCGCCATCGACTTCGGCTTCTCCAAAACCGCCGACGAAACCCTCACCAAATGGGACCGCGAAAAAATCCTCGGCGACGTCGTTTATCACATCCGCAAATTCCAGCCTGACATCATCGTCCTCCGCTTTTCAGGCACCCCCCGCGACGGCCACGGCCAGCATCAAGCCTCCGCAATCCTCGCTAAAGAAGCCTTCATCGCCGCTTCCGATCCCGAAAAATTCCCGGGCCAAGGAAAGCCGTGGCAAACCAAGCGCCTCCTCCTCAACATCCCGGCCTTCACCCCCGCCATGGCCAAGGAAGCCGAAGCCAGTCCCAATAAACTCACCCTCAACGTCGGCATATATGACCCCGTCCTCGGCCAAAGCTTCGGCCAGATCGCCGGCATCAGCCGCAGCCAACACCGCTCCCAGGCGATGGGTTGGCGTCAGGATCCCGGTCAAATGCGCGAATTCTTCCAGGTCGTCGCCGGAGCCCCGGCCGACAAAGATCTCATGGAAGGCATAGACACCACATGGGCGCGAGTCCCAAACTCCAGCAAAGTGGCCGCATTACTCACACAAGCCAAACAACAACTCGATGACCGCGCCCCCGAAAAAATCGTCCCCATTCTCCTCGAAGCCCGCCGCGAACTCGCCAAACTCGATAGCCCCTACGCACTCGAAAAAGGAGCCGAAATAAACGAAGCCATCTTCCAAGCCGCCGGACTGTTCCTCGACGCCTCCGCCGCCAATTACCACGCCGTCATCGGCACACCCGTCAACGTCGCCCTCTCCGCCGTCAATCGTAGTTCACTCAACATCTCCCTGCAATCCGTCAACGGCGTCAACAAGCCCCTCCCTCCCGGCCAAACCGTTAGCGAAATAGTGAGCGTCAACATGCCCGCCGATCCCACCCAGCCCTACTGGCTCGCCCAGCCAAAGCGCGAAACCATGTACACCATCCCCAGCCGCCGCGCGCTCGAAAACCCTGACGGCCCAGCCGCGCTCTCCGCGCAATTCAACCTCACCATCAACGGCGAACCACTCCAAATCACCCGCCCCATCCACCATCGCTACGTCGATCGCTCCTACGGCGAACTCACCCGCCCCCTCCTCGCCGTCCCTCCCGCCGTCATCCGGATCGCCGAAAAGGCCATCCTTTTCCCCGACCGCAAACCCCGCGAAATCGCCGTCCAAATCACTCCCATGGCCCCCAACACAAAAGGCCATGCAAAACTCATCCTTCCATCAGGCTGGTCCGTTAACCCCGCCTCCCGCGAATTCCAAGGCAACGACACCCTTAAATTTCAAGTCACCCCGCCGGCCAACGAGCAAACCGCCACAATCAAAGCCGAAGTCACCGTCAATAACAAAACCTACGGCCTCTCCATGACCACCGTCGAATACCCCCACATCCCGCCCCAATCCGCCTTCACTCCCGCCGAAGCCAAACTCATCCGCGCCAACGTCGAAACCACAGCAAAAAACATCGGCTACATCATGGGATCCGGCGACGAAGTCCCCCGCGCCCTTGAGCAACTCGGCTGCACCGTCACCCTCCTCACCAAAGAAGCCCTCGCCCAGGACGATCTCTCGAAATACCAGGCCATCGTCACCGGCGTCCGCGCCTTCAACACCCGCCCCGACGTCAGAGCCAACGCCCGCCGCCTCCACGAATACGCCCACAACGGCGGCACCCTCATCGTCCAATACAACGTCATGGAAGGCGGCTTCTTCGGAGGCGATCCCAAGCTGCTCGACAATCTCGGCCCCTACCCCATCACGCTCAGCAGCGGCCGTGTCACCGTCGAAGAATCCCCCGTCGAGTTCAACGCCACTCACACCCTGCTCTCCAAACCCAACAAAATCACCAACCGCGATTTCGAAGGCTGGGTCCAGGAGCGCGGCCTCTATTTCGCCAGCGCCTGGGACCCTAAATATGAAACACTCTTCCAAATGCACGATCCCGGCGAGGCTTCTCTAAAAGGCGGCACGCTCTTCACCAAATACGGCAAAGGCGTCTACATCTTCACGCCCTTAAGCTGGTTCCGCCAACTCCCCGCCGGCGTCCCCGGTGCCTATCGCATCTTCGCCAACTTCTTAAGCGCGGGGAACCCGCAATGAAACAAGTGATCGACGAACCCCCGCCCTTCCTCGGCTCCTGGCGCCGCATCTACATCCTCGTGATCCTCTATCTCGTCACCCTCATCACCGCATTCTGGTTCTTCGGAAAGGCCTGGTCGTCTTGAGGCCGCTCGATTGGGCGGTGATGGTCCTCACCCTCACCGCCATCATCAGTTACGGCCTCTGGCGCGCACGCGGCGCAGCCACTACCGACTCCTATCTCCGCGCCGGCAAGACCATGCCCTGGTACGCCATGGCCCTCTCCATCATGGCCACCCAGGCCTCGGCCATTACCTTCATCTCCACCACCGGCCAGGGCTATGTCGACGGCATGCGCTTCGTGCAGTTCTACTTCGGTCTCCCCCTGGCCATGATCGTCGTCTGCCTCACCGCCGTCCCCATCTTCCATCGCGCCAATGTCTATACCGCCTACGAGTATCTCGAAAAGCGCTTCGACGCCAAAACCCGCACGCTCGTCAGTATCATCTTTCTCATTCAACGCGGCCTCGCCGTCGGCCTCGCCCTCGCCGCCCCCGCCATCGTGCTTACCGTGTTACTCGGATGGCCCGATCAGATCACGACATTAGTCATGGGAGTGATCGTCATCACTTACACCGTCCTGGGCGGAGTCAAAGCCATCACCTGGACTGACTTCCAACAAATGCTCATCATGATGGCCGGTCTCGGAACCGCTCTCATCATGGCCATTAACTTACTCCCGGAAGGCATCGGACTGACAGGCGCTCTCACCGTTGCCGGTGCCGCCGGTAAACTCAATCCCGTAACCACTGACTTCTCCTGGACCGACCGCTATAACATCTGGAGCGGCCTCTTCGGCGGCATGTTCCTCGCGCTTTCTTACTTCGGCTGCGATCAAAGCCAGGTCCAGCGCTACCTCACCGGAAGCTCCATCACCCAAAGCCGCCTCAGCCTCCTATTTAACGCCGTCGCCAAAATCCCCATGCAGTTCCTCATTCTACTAACCGGTACCGTCGTTTTCGCCTTCTTCACATTCATTCAGCCGCCCCTCCTCTTCCACCCCGGCGACATGGCCAAATTGAAAGCCGATCCCGCCTATCCCGCCCTCCAACAGAAGTTCGACAACGCCTTCCGCCAGCGCCATGAATCCGCCGCCAAAATGGTCCACGGCGAGCCAACCCGCGAAGAATTCAAATCCGCGCAACGCGATATCGACGACACTCGCAAGCAGGCCGCCAAAATCACCGGAGGCAATGATACCAATTACATCTTCCTCCACTTTGTTACTAACTATCTTCCCCCCGGCATCGTTGGCCTCGTTATCGCCGCCATCCTCGGCGCGGCTATGTCAGTTATCTCCGGCGAAGTCAATTCCCTCGCCACCGTTTCCGTCATCGATATCTACAAACGCCTCCTTCGCCCCGTAGCCGAAGACGGCCACTACTTATGGGTCTCCCGAGCCTTCACCGCGTTCTGGGGCGTCTATGCCGTAGTTACCGCTCAATTCGCCAAAAACCTCGGCTCCCTTGTCGAAGCCGTCAACTTACTCGGGTCTTTTTTCTATGGCGGCATCCTCGGCGTTTTCGCCCTCGCCATGTACTTCCCCAAGGTCGGGGCCAACGGCGCCTTCATTGGCGTCCTCGCCGGCGAGGCCGCCATTTTCGCGCTCCACTTCACCGGTGCCGCGTCATTCCTGTGGTACAACGTCGCCGGCTGCATCGTCGTGATTCTCACCGGAAACTTAGTCTCCCGCCTGACGGCACGCACACCATGACCCGCCACGCCGATCGTGCGCAAGTTCTGAAAGAAGCCTGGATCGGCGACGCCGTTCTTTCCCTCCACGCCCGCCTGAAAATCCTCCGCGAGGACGGTGTCATCGACGGTCAGAAGGCAGACCGAATGACTTCCAATCAATTCCTCTCCGTTTACTCCGACCCCAGCGAGACCGAAGCCGAGATCGGCCGCATCTATCAGCGCGACGGACTCCCCGCCGCTTTCGAGTGGATTGAGCGCCGCCTGGTGCCCGTCTTCGAGCGCCAGGAAGCCAATCGGCGTAAACCCAATCGGCATAAATGATGATGCCCGTATTCCGGTGTAACATCTGCGGCGTCGGCAACCGTTCGGCCGTCAAGTTATCCGAGCGGGAAGGCGGACTCTGTTCCAACTGCGGTTCCAACATTCGCCTCCGCTCCGTTGTATTGGCGCTGTCGCGAGCGCTATTCAATTGCGAACTGGCGTTAACGGACTTTCCGAACTTAAAGACCGTCCGCGGACTCGGATTCAGCGACTCTGAAATCTACGCGCGTCCATTGGAACGCCTCTTCTCCTATTCCAATACGTACTTCCATCGGGAGCCCCGCTTCGATATCGCGCAGTCGGACCCCGCCCGCCTCGGGCTATTCGACTTTGTCATTTGCAGCGAAGTGCTTGAACACGTCGCTCCGCCCGTCGAGCGTGCCTTTGCGACCCTGCGCGCCCTCCTCAAGCCTTCCGGCGTGCTCATTCTGACGGTTCCCTACGGCCTCGACGACGAAACGATTGAACGATTCGATGGCATCGCCGATCCTCGCCTGGTCACTTTGGACGGCAAGCCGCTCGTCATTGGCCGTGACCCGGAGGGCAGCTTCATCGTCCGCGACGATATCGTGTTCCATGGCGGCCCCGGCGCCACGCTTGAAATGCGCATCTTCTCCGAATCCGCCCTGCGAAGCCATTTAGAAAATGCGGGCTTCGCGAATGTGGCCTTCGACGCCGCCGAAAGTCCCGAATTCGGCGTGGCTTACCCCGGACCCTGCTCCTTGCCCGTCATCGTCGGCAACTGGGCCGGCAACGGCGGCGTCCTATTTTCTCCCGCCAATACCGGTGAACTGCTGGAAGAGTTCGTGCGCGTCCAGCGCAAACTCCTCGCCGCGCGCGAATCGCGCTGGCTTCGGTTGGGACGGCTGTTGGGCCTTGGACCGAAAGTGTAGTTAACGCTTCGCCCCGCCCGCCGGCGCATTGCCAAACAGGAATTCGGTTGACTCATCCGTCAAAACCCACAGCGCATAGACGCCCACGCCCGTCCCAATTGGGAAAAACAGCATATTCACCGCCCCAACCAGCATTCCCGCCGTCTTCGCCCACGGCCGCCATTTCAGTATTCCCAGCCCAGTCACCGCGATCGGCGCAGCCATCACCAGCGAATAGACGATCGCCAGCGCCGCCAGCAGCCGGTGCAATGGGATCGACCCGATGTCCTTGCGCTTGTTAAACGGGTCGTCAGTCATCAAAACCCCGTCCATGCCCCCGCCAACAATCAGTGCAATCAACGCCGTCAAACCCATCGCAATTCCCATGCAAAATAGGATCCAGCCAACATTACGAACGTGGGTTTCCAACGCGTTTCCTCCGTACCAATTGTACCATTAACGCTCCAATCACCGGCAAATACACGGCCCATCTCCAGTGACTAAGCCCCTCCCAAACGTGCTCGCTCTGCCAGCGCAACAGAACGACATAATGTACCGGCGCCAGCGCCCCCCAAATCAGCACCGGCCACGGCCAATGGAATACCGCCAGCGGCAGGATCCACGTCAAATACCAGGGATGGACATTCGCGGACACGATCAATATCGTCAACGCGACCGCCCAATACGCTTCCCGCGCCGAACGGGCCCAGATCGCCGCCCCAACCGAACCCAGCACGATCAGCCCCATCGCCACGCGTTTTGCCGCGTCCAGGCTCCCCGCCAGCGCCAAAATAGCGCCGAAAACAGCATCGTTATTGCGCCATCCGCCTACAAAACCTCCCAAAAACCGCGCATTTTCAGTCACATCCGTCCACCATGGCCACCACCACACTCCAAATACCACCGGTGCCAGCCACGCCCACCGCCATCCGCCCAATCGCACGAAAGCCGGCCACAGCAACAACGGCCAGTACTTCGTCGCCCCGGCCAACCCCAACAAAACAAATGCCCACGGCCACCCCCGCCGCTCAGCAAACCACACCGCCCCTA
>SHUN01000088.1 GCA_009697495.1 Bryobacterales bacterium
GCGATGTCCTGCATCTCGGCGGGCGAACGCGTGGCGCTGGAGAAAATCAACTGGCCAACCGGCAAGCTGCCGCCATCGAATCTTGTTATAAACGGGCCGACGACGCCGGGGGGCATGAACGCTCGTGAGCGGTTGACGTAGCCGACCACTTGCCCCATTGCCTGATCCATTTCGGTTCCGGGGTGAAAGACGAGCTTCATCAGCGACGCGCCCTGAATGTTCTTCGATTCGACGTGTTCAATGCCGGCAATGTAGAGGAAGTGATACTCGTAGTAATACGTGAGATAGCCTTCCATTTGCGCGGGGTCCATGCCGCCGTAAGGCTGAGCGACATAGATCGTGGGTGCCCCGAGCGACGGGAAGATATCGATGGGCATGCGGGTGACCGCGAGCCCGGCGGCAAGCACGACGGAGAGCACGGCGACAAGGACGGTGACGGGCCGGCGAAGGGCGGTGAGGATCAGCCACATGGTTAGGGGAGCCTCGCAAGGAAGGGGGCGAGATCGCCTTGGGTGTAAGCGACGGCGAGTTCGGCGCGCCAGACGGAGAGCCGGGCGAGTGCGGCGTCGATTTCGGATTGCGTGAGCTGGCGCTGCGCGTCGGAGACTTCGAGCAGAGTGCCGAGGCCGGCGCGGTAGCGGGCCTGTGTTTGTTCAAGCACGGACCGCAGCGACTGTACCTGGCGGGGGGCAATGGCGGCGATGCGGCGGGCGCCATCGAGTTGCGCGTTGGCTTGGCCGAGCCGGCCGCTGAGTTCGCGTTCAATTAATTCGCGGCGGGACTGTTCGCGGGTTTGGCGTTGGAGTTCGATTTCCTTGCGGGCGCGAAGCTGGTGGTAATCGAGCAATGGAAGCGTGGCCGTAAAGCCGAGAGCCCAATTGCCGTGATCGGGATAGAGGCCGCGGCCGAAGCCGCCGAAGGGGCCGGTGACGCGCGCGCCAGAGCCGCGGCCGAAAGCGGCGCCCTGAACGGAGAACTTGGGATACCAGCCCTTGTCGATGAACTTCAGGCGGGCAATGATTTCTTCGATGGAGCGCTGCTGTTCCAGGAGTTGGGGGTGAGCGGCGGTGATTTTGCTGTGCGCGGGCGCGGGAGCTTCTGATTTGAGGAATGGTTCGGCGTCGAGATTTTTAATAGGCGCGCCGACGTACTGTTCAAGCAGCGCCTTGGCTTGGGCGACGGACTGTTCGGCGCGGATGATCTGAGTCTCGACGAGGATGGATTCGGCCTGGATGCGGGCGAGGTCGGCGCCGGGCCGGAGTTCGGCCTTGGTGAGGGCTTCGATGATGACTTCGAACTCTTTGTAGCGGGTGATGCCGGCCTTGGCGGCGGCGACGGCCTGTTCGGCGGCGAGCGCGGTTAGGTAGGCGTCGGCGGCGGCGGCGGCTACGTCAAGTTTGGTGCGGACGACCGCGGCTTCGGCGCGGGCGCGGGCGGCGCTGGAGATATCGACCTCGGCTTGGCGGCGGCCGAAGTCGAAGGGTTCCCAGGAAACCAGGACGCCGAGGGCGACACCAAAAGCGTTGCGGGCTTGGTCGCCGTCGATTTGGGGGCCGGAGATCGGTGGGATTACTGAGTTGGGCAGCAGCAGGCCGAAGACGTTATTGGCGGTGGCGCGATTGACTTGGGCGATGCCATCGACGCGCGGGAGAAAAGCGGTGCGGGCGAGGGAAATGGCGGCGGCGGCTTCGTTCACTTGATCGCGGGAAATCTGGATGGACGGATAGCGCTCGGAGGCGCGTTGGACGGCGTTCTTAAACGAGAGCGGAGCGTCCTGAGCGAGGCTGGACAGCGCGAGGGCAGTGGTAAAAAAGAGCTTCATTCCGATTGATTTTTGCCGGCTTCGCGACAGATGCCGCGTTTGGAGTTGCGAACAAAACTCACGAGATGTTCCGTGAGCGGCCCGGCGAGCTCCGTTTCGATGCGATGCAACGCTACCGCCAATGGTAACCCGTTCCGGTACATCAGCCGGTAGGCCCTTTTTAACTGCTGAATTTCGGGGGCGGAAACTCCGGCGCGGCGAAGGCCGATGAGGTTGAGGCCGCAAGGCGAGATTTTGAAACCGGCATAAGTGAAGAAGGGCGGCGCGTCCAGACTGACGCGTGTGTTGCCGCTGATGATGGCGAGTCTTCCTACTTTCCCGAATTGGTGAATGAGCACGCCGCCGGAGAGGAAGGCCTGATCTTCAATTTCGGCGTAGCCGGCGACGAGGGCGCAACTGGCGATGATGGTGCCGTTACCGATGATGGCGTTGTGGGCGATATGACCGGAGGTCATGATGAAGTTGTCGTCGCCAATAACAGTGGAGGTTTCCGGCTTGGAGCCGCGGGAGATGGTGTAATGCTCGCGAATCTTGTTGCGATGTCCGATCTTGAGGAAACTGCGCTGGCCGCCAAAGGCTTTGTCCAGAGGGTCGGTGCCGAGGACGGTTTGCGCGGAGATTTCGTTCTCGTCGCCGAGGGTGGTCCAGCGCTTAATAAACACGTAGGGCTCCAGGACGTTGTTGGCACCGATGGTCACGTCTTCTTCAACGATGCAGAATTCGCCGATCACAGTTTGAGGGCCGATATGGGCGCCGGGATGGACTTTCGCCGTGGAGGCGATACGGGCGGACGGATCAATGGCCATGCGTCTTCGTATCATACAAGTCATGCGTGTATGCGATTTGGCTTTTCGGCTCCAAGCCCCATTTGAGGGCGATGGCGAGTTAGAGATTCGGCGGGCGCTGGCGGTGGAGGAGGCGGGGGCTTCCGATTTGGCGTTCGCGGCGGGAAGGAAGGGCGTCGCGATGGCCGCGGCTTCGACGGCGGGATGCCTGATTGTCGACGATGCGTTTCCGGCGGGGCGAACTCTGATTCGTGTGAAGGATCCGCGTACAGCCTTCGCAATGGCTCTGATGATGCTGTACCCGGCGAAGAAGTTCGGGGCGGGCGTGCATGGGTCGGCGGTGGTGGCTGCGTCGGCTACTTTGGGGGACGGCATTTTCATCGGACCGCACGCCGTGATTGGGGAGCGGGCGGTGATCGGCGCGGGCGCTGTGATTGGGGCGGGCTGTTTTGTAGGCGACGATGTTGAAATTGGCGCGGGCAGCCTGCTGCATCCGCGGGTGACGATTTACGACGGCGTGCGTGTTGGCGAGCGGGCTGTGCTCCATAGCGGCGTAGTGCTGGGCGCCGATGGTTTCGGGTTTGTGCGCATTGGCGACGCGTATCAGAAATTCCCGCAGGTCGGTACCGTGGAAGTCGGAGACGATTGCGAAATTGGCGCGAATTCGACGGTTGACCGGGCCGCGCTGGGCGTGACGAAGTTGGGGAATGGCGTGAAGCTGGACAATATGGTGCATATCGGGCACAACTGCCGGATTGAGGACGATGTGGTGATAGCGGCGCAGACGGGGATGTCGGGCGGGTGCGTGATTGAGGCGGGCGCGGTGATTGGCGGGCAGGTGGGAATGGGGGATAAGGTGCGCGTCGAGTCGGGCGCGGTGCTGGGATCTGGCAGCGGCGTGCTGACCTCGAAAATCGTGCGCGGCGGAACCACATACTGGGGCACGCCGGCGCGGCCGTTGAAGGAATATTTACGCCAGTTGGCACACGTCGCGAATCTGCCGGAATTGGCGGCTCGTGTTAAGGAATTGGAGAAGAAAGCGGATGCGTCGATATAGGCGGACCGGTATCCCCACCCCCAATCCGCTAACCTGAAATCCTATGCACTCCATCCGCAAAGGTGTAGTCACATTCCAGCGCTACGTCTTCCCGCAACACAAGGCGCTCTTCAGCCGCCTCGCCCTCGGCCAGACACCCGCCGCCCTCTTCATCACGTGCGCCGATTCCCGCGTCGATCCCACCCTCATCACCCACTCCCACCCCGGCGAACTCTTCGTCGACCGCAACGCCGGCAACTTCATGCCGCCCTTCCATGGTGAAAACGCCAGCGAAGCCGCCGGCCTCGAATACGCGCTCAAGGTTCTCAAGATCCCTAACATCATCATCTGCGGCCACACCGACTGCGGCGCAATGAAAGCCGTTTGGCATCCCGAAAGGGCCAAGGATCTGCCGTCAGTCACTCGCTGGCTCACCAACGGCAAGGAAGCCCGCCGCCATGTGATGGCCATGAAACTGCCCGAAGACCAGCAACTCAACGCCATCACCCAGCGCAACATCGTCAACCAACTGCAAAATCTCCGCACCTATCCCGTCGTTCGCCACGCACTCGAAGCCGGCACGCTCGACATCGCCGGCTGGGTCTACGACATCGAGCACGGCAAAGTCCTCGAGTACGCCCCGGCCACCGATTCCTTCGAGATTCTTCGCGCCTAAATATCGTAATAGAGCGAAAATTCATACGGATGCGGGCGCAACCGTACCGCCTCCGCCTCATGCTTCCGCTTGTAGGAAATGTAAGTCTCCAGCAACTCTTCCGTGAACACATCGCCCTTCAACAGGAAGTGGTGGTCCTCCTCCAGGCAAAACAGCGCCTCCTCCAGCGAAGCCGGCATCGACGGCACCCGCTTCAACTCCTCCGGCGACAAGTCGTAAAAATCTTTATCCAACGGATCGCCCGGATCAATCTTGTTCACCACGCCATCCAGGCCCGCCATCAACATCGCCGCAAACGCCAGATACGGGTTGCAACTCGGGTCCGGCGGACGGAACTCCACCCGCTTCGCCTTCGCATGCGCCGAGTACATCGGAATCCGGCACGCCGCCGACCGGTTTCTCCGGCTATACGCCAAATTCACCGGAGCCTCATAACCCGGCACCAGCCGTTTATAACTATTCGTCGTCGGCGCAATAATGGCCGACAGCGCCCGCGCGTGCTTCAGCAGTCCGCCTATGTACCACAGAGCCATCTGGCTCATGCCTGCGTAACCATCTCCGGCGAACAACGGCGCGCCGCCCTTCCATAACGACTGATGACAGTGCATCCCGCTGCCTGCGTCGCCAAACAGCGGCTTCGGCATGAAAGTAACAGTCTTGCCGTGCTTATAAGCTACATTCCGCACGATGTACTTGTAAGTCATCATGTTATCGGCGGACTTAACCAGTGTGTTATATTTCTGATCGATTTCGCACTGCCCGCCCGTCGCCACCTCGTGATGATGACACTCAATCACCAATCCGGCGCGCTCCATCACTTCCACCATTTCCGCCCGTAAATCCTGGTAATGGTCGGTCGGCGGCACCGGGAAATAACCCTCGCGGTAACGCGGCCGGTACCCCTGATTGTTCTCCTTCCGCCCGCTGTTCCACTGGCCTTCCTCCGCGTCGATCTGATAAAACGCCGCGTGCCGCTTGGACTCAAAACTCACGTTGTCGAATACAAAGAACTCCGCCTCCGCTCCGATGTAACAAGTATCGGCCACTCCGGAGTTAGTCAAATAGGCCTCCGCCTTACGCGCGATGTTACGAGGATCCCGGTCATACCGCTGCTTCGTAATCGGATCCTGAATCGTGCCCAGCATGATCAGCGTCGGCACTTTGAAAAACGGATCCAGAATGGCCGTCGAAGGATCGGGGATAATCAACATGTCGCTCTCGTTGATAGCCGCCCAGCCGCGGATCGACGATCCATCAATCCCGAATCCCTCTTCGAACGAATCCTCCGTCAACTGCGAAATGGGATACGTGATATGGTGCTGCAAACCCGGTATATCGGTAAACCGGATATCCACCTGCCGCGCGCCTTCGGCTTTGGCAAACGCCAGAACATCCTTCGGACTCATGGGAACCTCCAACGTGGAAAGATAAGTATGATGACTCGTTTAGCCTAACAAATCGAATCTCCCAATGGACCACATTATCGACAACCAACGCCGCGAATACTCCGTCGGCGAACTCACCGCCGAAATTGGCGAACTCCTCACCGATGCCTACTCCGGCATCTGGGTCCGCGGCGAAATCTCCGGTCTAAAACTCGCCGCTTCCGGCCATGCCTATTTCACTCTGAAGGACAGCCGCGCCACGCTCCGCGCTGCCTGCTGGAAAGGCGCCTACCGCCTCTTAAAGTTCAAGCCCAGGGACGGCGCCGAAGTCCTCGTCCGCGGCCGCATCGAAGTCTACGAGCCCCGCGGCGAGTATCAGCTTATCGTCGAGACCATCGAGCCCGTCGGCGCCGGCGCCCTTCAGGCCGCATTCGAAAAACTCAAAGCCAAACTCGCCGCCGAAGGCCTCTTCGACCCCGCTCGCAAGCGCCCCCTCCCGCGCCTCCCCCGCCGCATCGGCATCGTCACCAGCCCTACCGGCGCAGTCATCCGCGACATCCTCCACGTCATCGAACGACGCTTCCCCGGCCTCCACATTCGCCTCTTCCCCGCCCTCGTTCAGGGGAAGGACGCACCCGCGCAAGTCATCGCCGGCCTCGATTACTTCAGCCAAAATCCCTGGGCCGACGTCGTCATCCTCGCCCGAGGCGGCGGATCGCTCGAAGACCTTTGGACGTTCAACGAAGAAGAAGTCGCCCGCGCCATAGCCCGTAGCGCGACGCCCGTCATCTCCGCCATCGGCCACGAAACCGATTTCACCATCGCCGATTTCGTCGCCGACCGCCGCGCCCCCACCCCCTCCGCCGCCGCCGAAATCGTCACCGAATCCCGCGAAGCCATTTACAACCAGGTCCTCACGGCCCAGTCCCGCATCGCCCAGGCCATCCATCTTCGACTCTCCCGAGCCGCCCGCCGCCTCGGTGAACTCGGCACCCAGCGCGCCCAAATGACCATCGAGCGCCGCCTCTTCCGCGCCGGCCAGCGACTCGACGACGCCGCCCAGGAACTTCGTGACGCCATTAACGCCCATCTCAGCGAAAGCACCACGCAATGGGAGAGTTTGGACCGCCGCCTCCGCCGCCTCGATCTGCGTCTCCGCTTGCAAAGCGCAAAGTTCCGGTCTAGCCAGGGCGAAGCCCAACTCGCCGCCGCCATCGCGCGCCGCCTTACCCTGGCCCAGACAAAAACCAACCTCCTCGCCGCGCGCCTGCAAGCCCTCAACCCCTTGCAAATACTGGAGCGCGGCTTCGCCGTGGTCACCCTCCCCGGCGGCCGGGTCCTCCGCCGCCCCGCCGAAGCGCCGCCCGGCACGACACTCCAAATCCGCCTCGCCGAGGGCATCGCCGCCGCCACAGCCACAGGCCCCCATCAACCGCTGGAATAGGGCCGGCCAACCAGCGCGTCGCCTTGTCACCGCAGCCTCCGCCGCGCCTCCCCATCAAATCCGGAAATAGGGTCCATAAATAAATACGTTCAAAAAACTGCCCATCGGATTGCCCCGAAACGGCTCCACCCGCCTATAATCGGAAAATGGCGGCGAGTTGCGCCGTTCCCCACCCTGTGTCCTGAGGAGATTGAATTGAGTAACCTGCGCGACTTTTTGGAGCTCTCTTACGCAGAGCTGGAAGTGATGAATCTTGCGATCAAGCAACAGAAGAAAGACCGCGTTCCGGCGGATCAAATTCGGGAAGAGCGGATAAAGTACCTCACCGAAGAATCGCGGATCAAGGCCGTCACCGTTCTGTTTAGCGACCTCGAAGGCCGCTTGCACATGCTCGACTACGACAAGAAATTCCTGCTCAAAAGCTGGGATAACTTGACGTTCGACGGATCGTCCATCCGCGGCTTCACCGCTCAGAAGGAGAGCGATCTCCGCCTCGGCATCGATTGGGGCGCCTTCTACCATGCACCCGCCGACATCTTCGGCGCTGGCAAAGTTCTTATCTTCTGCGAAATCATCGACAAAGATGGCTCAGCCTACAGCGGCGACATCCGCGGCGTCCTGAAGGGCTATGCCGCCCAGATGTACGAAACGGAAGGCTATACCCTCAACGCCGCCAACGAAATCGAAGGCTTCCTGTTCAATGGCATGGACGCCGAGCGCCGCTACCATGAAACCGGCAAGTTCGAATACGTCAACACCGGCGGCTACTACCATTCGCTCCCAGGCGACCCCTTGCGCACCTTCATCGACACCGTCGCCGAAGTCCAACGCGCCATGGGCTTCGAGAATGAGAAAGACCATCCGGAAGTCGCTCCCTCGCAGTTCGAGATCAACTACAGTTACGGCGATGTCGTCACCGCGGCCGACCAGATCCAGATCTACAAGTTGATTTGCCGCCAGGTCGCCACCAAAATGGGCCTCACCGTCAGCTTCCTTCCCAAGCCCGTCGTCGGCGTCAACGGCAGCGGCATGCATACCAACGTTTCCGTTTCCAAGAAGGGCAAGAACCTCTTCTGGGATCCCAAGGGCGAGGAGAATATCTCCAAGCTGGCTTGGAACTTCGTCGACCGCATTCTCACCCATGGCAACGACATCTGCCTGCTGCTCAACGCCAGCGTCAACGCCTATCGCCGCCTGGATCCCCACTACGAAGCACCGAACCAGCTCAACGCCTCCGCTGTGAATCGCGGCGCCATGGTCCGCATCCCCATCGGCAACGAGAAGAGTTCCCGTATCGAAGTCCGCGCCGTCGCTCCGGACGCCAATCCCTACATGGTGCTCTACTCGGTCTTCAAGACCGGTCTCGAGGGCAACCTCGACAAGAGTAAGAACCTGCGCTCCGCCCAGCGTTACCTGCCGGACAACATCTACGACGCCATGGAAAACTTCAACAAAGCGGAATGGACCGGCAAACTCCTCGGCGAGGACGTCAAGGCTCGCTACGCCGACCTCAAGAAGGCCTCCGCCGACCGCTGCCCCCGCCTCCTCGGGACCGTCGTCAAGACTCCCGAAATCCAGTTCCACCACGAGATCTACAACCAGTTCCTTTGGAACCAGTTCTAGACTTTCAATTAACCCAACCCGCAAACGCCCCGGTCCCGCAGCCGGGGCGTTTGCGCGTGTGCCCTA
>SHUN01000089.1 GCA_009697495.1 Bryobacterales bacterium
CATGTAGCGGGGAATTTCGCGCGTGAATCCTTCGACGAATTTGATGATGCGGGACGGGCGCTCCGCAAGCCGTTTCCGGAGTTTTTCATTCTTGCCGCAGACAAGAATGAGTTGCACATCCAGACTGGATTTATCGATACGCAGGAAGATCTCGTCCATCTTCTTCGAGCCCATGCCGCCGAATAGCACGACGCCGGTGGGCCGCGACGGGTCCAGCCCCAGCCGGCGGCGCTCGGCGCTGACATCCACCGGCGAAATATCGTAGAACTTCGGGTTCAGAATCATCCCCGAGACACGATGGGCGGAACTTTCCGGGCTGATTTCAAGTACTTGTTGCAGGGCCCGATCAGTCCCGCAAATGAAGATCTGCTTCTGCCGCTCAATCCAAAAATGGGGCGGGTAGTCCGCCATGTCCGTCAAGACTGTGACGAACGGAATGCGAGGGTTTACCTTTTGCAAGGCCTGCCACATGGACCGGTCAAAATTGGGAACGAGCGAGACGACCATGTTTGGCGGGTTGGCGCTCCAATACTTCGTCAATTCGCGAACTTGCGCGGTATGATAGAGACGGATGATGCCATGCATCAACGGAAGCAATTGCGTGGAGCCGAGGGTCCAGCCGTTTTCGAGGATGCGGTTGTAGATGTCCTCCAAACCCAGGCCAGTGAGTTTCCGGAAAATGTCGAGATCAACAAGGACATCCTGGAGATCTACGAGACGAATGTCCCATTCGACGGACTGGTCCCGAATCACGGCGTCGAGCGCGGTGGCGGCGGCGCGATGGCCGCCTCCCGCATCAAAGAAAATGAAATCTACGGCCGGTCTTTTTGCCACGTTGTCGTCTCCCCGACATTGTAGCGGGCGCAACGGCCGAGCAAATTGATTCACGAATGTTTTTTGAAATTTTCACTTGGCTGTAACGAATAGAGGGTTAAAACAGAATATGCGACTGGCGGAAAACGTCCTCGATTACATCACGACACACGACATGATCGTGATGCGGCGGTGTAACAACTGGATGGCACCGCGCTGGATTCGGCTGTGGATGATCTGCGCGACGCGCGGCGGCGACGGCTGGCTTTGGTACGCGATTCTTTCGGGCGTATTGCTGTTCGGCGGCGAAGACCGGTTCCGGGCGGCTGGGGCGGCGTTTTTGGCCGGCGCTGTAGGAATCTGGGTTTTCCTGGTCTTGAAGAAAGCCGCGAACCGGCCGCGGCCATGCGCGATTTCCGGGCACGCCTGGGCGACGTTGCTGCCCCCGGATCGCTTTTCGTTCCCCAGCGGGCACACGATGACCGCCTTCGCGGTAACGACGCCGTTGATGGCTTACTATCCGGATCTATCGCTCGGACTGACGTTTTGCGCCGTGAGCATAGCCGGAAGCCGCATTATGATGGGCATGCATTTTCTGAGCGACGTTGTGGCGGGCGGACTGCTGGGGGCATTGCTCGGCTATTTGAGCATGGCCGTTATTTAAGCTCGACGAAGACCCATTCGGTTGGCTCATCGGGTTCCATGTTGACGGGTGGTCCACCGGCGGAGAGCCAATGCGTCTCGCCATCGCGCAATCGGACGGCGACGACTGGCGTTGTGAAGGAGATTTCCCGCGGCCGGAGTGTGGCCCGCAGGATGAGCACTTGCTCGTTTTCCATTTCGATTTTGAATCGGCTCGACGGCTTGGACAACTGGAGCTTGGCGTCGCGCGGCGGATTGTCTTTCAACTCAATTTCAACGATTCGAATGGCGGTGCCGCCGGTATTTTCGCTGGTGTGCAGGCCCACGCGCGGGTCCCAGCGGACTTCGCCGGCCCGGAAGGGAATGTCCCTGGCAATGCCGGATTCTTTGTTGTCGATGCGCAGCGTTCCGCGGTCGAGATGAATCATCACGCGGTTAATCAAGTGGACGTGCGGGCGGCTCAATTGTCCTGGAAGATTGGCGGCGCGGACGACGCGGACCCACTCGTTCTCGACGACGAGTGGGTTCTGGGCCAGACACGCGAATGATAGGAGCGTCCACAGAAAAAAGCGCATGGGGCGACGTTATCATAAACCGGGCGCGCACCGGGTCCGCGCGGGGTGCTTAACCGTTTCGGGGGTTCTAGCCGAAAACACTCCCTGACGCCGCGTGGCTCGGAAACGGTCGCGTTGATTCTGAAAGAGTTACTGAGCCGCGAGCGTCAGCGAGCCGGTGTGTTCCCGAAAACGTTTAAGCACCCGTCCGCGCGCTGTGGCTGGGATGGTGGCGGGAACTGCTGGATGCGTAACGGTTTCGGGAATTCTGATTGCAACCGCTCCCTTGCGGTCGCGGCTCGGTAACGGTCGCAGATCCGGCCTCGCGGTGACACAATGGAATGGATTGTCCATACTCACTCCGCCTCGTTCGCGATTTGAATCGCTGTTAGCCGCCCGGCAGGCCGCCGCCGGGGAACACGAACGGCGTCACCACGCATTCGGCTATTTGCGGCTGGCAATTGGCGTGATGCTCGCCTACTGCGGATGGTTGGCACTGCGTTCGCCCGATGACGTCCCCTGGCCATTCCTAATTCAACTGGCGCTGTTCTCCACCGCGGCGTTCTTCCACGCGAAGGTGGTCCGGAAGATGGAGTTCGCGCAGCGCGCCGTGCAGCATTATCAGCGCGGGCTGGCTCGATTGAACGGCGATTTCTCGAAAGCGGCATCCCGCGGCGAGCGGTACGCCGATCCCCATCATCCGTTTTCAGGCGACCTGGATCTCTTTGGAACCGGCGGCTTGTTTGAGCGAATGTGCCACGCGCGGACAAGGGAAGGGGAGTCGATCCTCGCCGGATGGCTCCTGCAAATGGCCGGCCCGCCCGAGGCTCCGCGCCGTTTGGCCGCCGCCGCGGAATTGGCGGACAATCTCGAACTGCGCGAGCGGCTGGCCGTAATGGGCACGGACTTGAAAAAAGCCCTACACCCGCGGGCGCTTCGCGCCTGGGCGGTGGCTGATTCCGATCTTTTTCCGCAAGCCGCCGCGTGGCTGTACGCCGCGAATTTCGTTTCCGTGCTTTGCATCGCAGCCGCGTTCTATTTCTGGATGCTGAGTCCATTGGCCTTGGGGGCGCTGTTCTCAGCCGTCGTCATGTGGGGGTATCGCGGCCGGGTCGCGGAGACGTTGGAGTCAACCTCGCAGGCGGGCACGGATTTGCGGGTACTGGAAGGGCCGCTGCGATTATTGGAGGAATCGAAGTTCGACAGCGAATTGCTCACCGAAACGCAACTTCGAATCCGACGCGAAGGCGCTCCGGCCAGCGAGCGGATTGCGAGGCTGGCTCATCTGGCGGAGTGGATCGACTCCCTCGACAGCGACATCTTCAAGACCCTGAATTACCTCTTCCTTTTTTCCCTTCACTTCACGCGCGCGGCTGACCGTTGGCGGCGCGAGAACGGTGCTATGGTCGACACGTGGTTGACCGCCGCCGGCGAGTTTGAAGCGCTGAGCTCACTGGCTGCCTGGCAATTTGAGAATCCGGACACGGTTGCGCCGGAATGGACTGCTGGCGGCCCGGTAATAGACGGCGCTGCCCTGCGCCATCCGCTTATCGAGAGGCAGATGTCTGTTGTCAATGACGCCAATCTGGACGCCGGGCGCCGGTTGTTGCTGGTGAGCGGATCCAACATGAGCGGGAAGAGTACGTTTCTGCGAACCATCGGGCTGAATGCGGTTCTTGCGCACGCGGGCGCTACTGTCCCGGCGGGTGCGTTGACACTTTCGCCACTGTGCCTCGGCGCGTCGATTCGAACGGTTGATTCGCTGCAGGAAGGAGCGTCGCGATTCTACGCCGAGTTACAGCGCCTGAAGGCGATCGTCGACCTATCCAAGCAGGAGCGGAAACTCTTGTTCCTGCTCGACGAACTGTTGAGCGGAACGAATTCGCATGATCGCAAAATCGGCGCTGAAGGGATCGTCGAGACGTTGTTGCGCAACGGCGCTATCGGACTGGTGACGACGCATGATCTGGCATTGGCGGTGATAGCGGAAAAGCCGGAGAGCCACGCGGTGAACGTTCACTTTGAGGATCAGATCATCGATGGCCGCATTCAGTTTGACTACCGTATGAAACCGGGCGTGGTGCGGACCAGCAACGCCTTGGCGTTGATGCGCGCCGTGGGGCTCGATGTGCCGCAACGGTAGATTCGGATGTTGAAGAATTTCTTTCTGTACCTGTCGACGCAACGGGCGTTGCGCGGGTGGATGGAGACTTCTTCGGCAGCGCGACGGCTGAGCGGACGGTTTATCGCCGGAAATCGGTTGGAAGACGGACTGGCGGTGGTGCGCGAGTTGCGCTCGCGCGGATTACTGACGGCGCTCGATCCGTTGGGGGAAAACGTAACGACGGAAGCGGAGGCCGCCGCCGCCGCGAGGAATGCGTTGGCCGCTTTGCGGGGCGCTATTTCCCAGGAAGCCGGCGCGACGGTGTCGATTAAGCTCACACAGTTTGGGCTGGACCTTTCCACGGAGATGGCGCTCGCCAATGTGACTCCGCTCGTTCAATTGGCCGCCGAAAAAGGTTCCCGCGTGGAAGTGGATATGGAGGCGACAGCCTATACACAGAGGACGATTGAAGTGCTGGAGACCTTGGCCGCCACTGGTCCGGTGCGCGCTGTGATCCAGGCGTACCTGTACCGCACGGCCGCGGATATTGAACGCTTGAACACGCAAAAAATTCCGATTCGGCTGTGCAAAGGAGCCTACAATGAGCCGTCCGAATTGGCGATGAAGCGGAAGGCGGACGTCGATGCCAACTTCAAAAAGATGGCGGCGCTGCTGCTGGAGAAGGGCGCCTATCCGGCGTTTGCGACGCATGACCCGGCCATGATTGACCACGTGCTGCGTCATCGCCCGGATAAGGACCAGTTCGAATTCCAGATGCTGTATGGAATCCGGCGAGACCTGCAGGAGCGGTTGCGGTCCGAAGGTTGGCGGGTCCGGCTCTATGTTCCGTTCGGCGACGCCTGGTATCCGTATTTCATGCGACGGCTGGCCGAGCGCCCCGCCAACGTGTGGTTTGTCGCAAAGAGCCTTGTGCGATAGTCGGTGGACCAGACTAATCCTCTAAAGGCGAACCCGCGGACCTGCCGATAGGTATTGTAAGGAAGTTGCTTTGAGGCAGCAACCAAACCGCCTGAGCCGGAGTCTAAATCAATATGAAATATTGGCTGTTCTTTTCGGCCAAGATCGTCACGGCCGTCGCCTTGTTTGCCGGGATCTGGCTGACGATGGAAGCGCTTCTTCCGGATCCGGTCATGTTTGGGGGCGTGAAACTTCGCCGGTTTGGGCAGGATCTCACGTGGACGACGGCGATCTTCGGTTATTTTCTGGCCGGGGCCGGAACGTTGTACGTGATCGTGCTGGATCAGCGATACCGCTGCCGAACCTGCCTTCGACGGCTTCGAATGCCGGTCAATTCCGGCGCTTGGGATCAGATGCTGCGAATCGGAACCCCGCAGGTCGAGTATATTTGCCCATTCGGACACGGCACCCTGAATGTAAAGCTGGTTCACTTCGCTGGACGCGAGGGGGATGATTGGCGCGAGCATGACGATAATATCTGGAGAGAGTTGGAGAGTCTTTCCGGCAATGGTCGTAAGTAGTTCGTGCCTAACGTAAACAGGTTAGCCCCCTCCGGGTGTGCGAAAATAGGCGTGGATACAGTATGGCCAAGAGCGATCCGCTCCTAAAATCTGAGGGGAAGGGTGTACCCCGGAAACGTCGTACGCCAACCCCGTTTCGGCGTTACCTGCTTTATGGTGTACCGTTTCTCGGAGTCACGTCCATTGTCTTTGGCGCATTCACCTATGTTCACTACTCGAATCTGATCGACGAGAAGTTGAAGGATGGGCCGTTCCCGAATACGTCGATGATCTTCGCGACGCCTCGGAGTTTGAACGTTGGCGACGAGATTTCCAAGGAGGAAATACTCCGCTCGTTGCGAAGCGCTGGCTATGGGGATTCAAAAGCGAACCGGATGGGGTGGTACAACCTCCGGTCGGACGCCATTGAGATTCTTCCGGGCCCGGATTCCTACTTTGACAACGAAGGCGGCGTCATCCGGCTTGTCGACGGAAAAATCGAAAGCATTATCTCGCTTCGAGACAACACGACGCGCACCGCCTACTCGCTGGAACCCGAATTGGTCACGCATTTATTCGATCAGAAGCGGGAAAAGAGGCGGCTGCTGGCGTTTGACGACTTGCCAAAGCAGCTAGTAAATGCCATCGTTTCAGTGGAAGACAAACGGTTTTTCGAGCACGCCGGATTCGATCCCCTGCGAATCGCCAAGGCTGTCTACATTAACGTCAAGAAGGGGCGCAAGGAAGAGGGCGCTTCGACGCTTTCGATGCAGTTATCTCGTAATTTCTGGTTAAGTCTGGACAAGAATTGGAAGCGCAAAATCGAGGAGGCGCTGATCACGCTGGTGTTGGAGCAGAAGCTGTCCAAGCAGCAGATCTTCGAGCACTACGCCAACATGATCGATCTTGGCCGGAGGGGCAGTTTCGCCATCCGCGGAGTCGGCGAAGCTTCGCAGGCCTATTTCGGAAAAGACGTCCGGTCGCTCAGTTTGCCCGAGTCCGCCACATTAGCGGGGCTGATTCAATTGCCGAGTTTCAGGAATCCGATTCGCTGGCCGGACCGGGCGAAAAGCCGCCGCAACGTTGTGCTGCAATTGATGCGGGACAACGGCTATATTTCAGACAAAGAGTTCGGCGATGCGGCGGCGGCGCCGATGACCATCGTCAGAAGCGGCGTCGATACCGGCGACGCCCCCTACTTCGTCGATCTCGTGAACGATTTTCTGCACGAGTCCCTGGCTGACCACGATTTCACTTCCAGCTCCTATCGCGTCTACACCACCCTTGACACCGAACTACAGCAGGACGCCGAGGAAGCCATTCGCGCCGGTCTCGCCGAAGTGGATAAACAATTGGAGCGCCGGAAGAAGAAGAACGGCGGCGGCGCGCAAGTGGCGCTGATCGCCATGGATCCCACTAACGGCGAAATCCGCGCCCTGGTGGGGGGGCGAAGTTACGGACTCTCCCAGCTCAATCGCGCCGTGGCCCGTCGCCAGCCTGGTTCCAGTTTTAAGCCTTTCGTCTACGCCACCGCGCTGAACACCGCGCTTGAAGGCGGTGCCAATGTCTTCACTCCCACCTCGACGGTGGTTGATGAGCCCACCACGTTTTGGTTCGACGGCAAGCCCTACGAACCCAATAATCACGGCAATCATTACTTTGGCACGGTAACGCTTCGAACTGCGCTGGCCAAGTCTTTGAACATCCCCGCGGTGAAGCTTGCCGAAGCCGTTGGCTACGGTGAAATTGTAAAGCTGGCCCGTTCAGCGGGGATGAATCTGCAAATCCGGCCAACTCCCGCGCTGGCGCTGGGCGCCTATGAAGTCACTCCGATCGAAGTGGCGGGTGCCTATACAGTTTTCGCCAATCGGGGGCTTTTCAGTAAACCAAGTTGGGTGAGAACTGTGAGGGATGATACAGGTTCTGAAATTTTTTCCCATAAACCAGTGCGAAAACAGGTTTTAGACCAGCGCATCGCGTTTCTGATGACAAGCATGTTGGAAGAGGTCGTTCGCTCCGGAACCGGCGCAGGCGTGCGGGCCCGGGGATTCGGTTTGCCGGCGGCGGGAAAGACAGGAACTTCCCACGATGGATGGTTCGCCGGCTACACCGCGAAACTGATTTGCGTCGTTTGGGTCGGCTACGACGACAACGAAGAACTCAACTTGGAAGGGTCGCAATCGGCGCTTCCGATTTGGACCGAATTCATGAAGCGAGCGCACACGCATCGCGCTTACCGCGGCGCGGGACCTTTCCCGATGCCCGATGGCGTCGTCACCGTGCCTATCGATCCGGCCAACGGATTGCTGGCTTCGGCCGGAAATTCGAATGCCCGAAGCGAGGTGTTTGTGACGGGAACGCAGCCGACGGCGGTCTCCGGTTCCGGAGGCGGTTCGGGCACTCAGGTCGCCAGTTGGGATGCGCCCGCGGAAACGCCGGCGGGCGGCTCGCCAACTCAGGACGGCCGCGCCAAGCCTCGCCGGCCCGTCGCCGTCCAGCAACAGCCGTCCGGCGGGGATTCCCGCGCCTCCGCGCCGCAACCAGCGGCGGATGAGAAGAAGGGTGTCTTTGGCCGGATGGGAGAGTGGTTCCGGCGGCGCGGCGGCAATTGAGCGTCCTTCGCCGCGGCTCTCGCCGTAGCGTTACACTGTTGGCAAAGGAGGCGCATTCATGAAACTTGAGGCCCTTCCCCTCTCGTACTTTTTTCTGGTTGTTTTCGCGGTAAGCCTTGCCGGCCAGCAGGCGGCCAATGACGGACTGAAACTGCCGGCGCCGGAGTCCGCGACACGGCCAAACCTGTCGCTGGAGCAGCGCGGCGACATCTTCATGGCCAGAAAGATGTATCGCGAGGCGGTCGACGTCTATCAAAAGGACACGTCAAATTCCTCGATTCTCGCTAATAAAATTGGGATCGCCTATCACCAGCTTACGTTTCTGGCGCAAGCGCGCAGGCAGTATGAGCGCGCGCAAAAACTCGACGCTGGTTATTCGGAAGCCATCAATAACCTGGGCACCGTCTACTACGCCCAACGAAACTACCGCAAAGCAATCAGCCAGTACAAGAAGGCGCTGAAACTGAATGCGGCGTCGGCTTCCATCCATTCCAATCTCGGGACCGCTTATTTTGCCCGAAAGAAATATCAGGAGGCCTTTACCGAGTATCAGACCGCCCTGTCGCTCGATCCCGAAGTCTTTGAGCATCGGAACTCCCACGGCGTTTTGCTCCAGGAGCGCAGC
>SHUN01000090.1 GCA_009697495.1 Bryobacterales bacterium
GTGGCTTTACTGGAATTCCAGCCCCGTGCAGCTTGGCCTCCACGCCGTTCCGCGTAAGGCGCCAGGCGTCGTACTCGACGGTGATCTTGTCCAGGGATGGCTCGACTTGGATCCGTTGGAATCCGTAGATCCCGTGCGCGCCGGAGATGCGCTTTAGAAGAGTCTCGTCCAGCGGGTGGAGCAGCTCGTAGCGCAGTTGAACCTTCGTCGTATAGCTTCGATTACCAGCATAGCAAGGCGCTCCGCTAGCCCCAAAGTTCGTGGATAGGTTTGTAAAGTCCCTCGTTCGCGTAAGGAACGTATTCGAAGCCGCGGCCAAAAGGGTCGTCGTAGCGGATATTGGTCCAGTTGATGCCGAGCGCGGAGTAGATCGTGGCCTCCACATCTTCCACGCGCACATCCCGTTCACCGGACCAGCCGAACTCTTCCGTCCGCGCGCCCGTCGGGTCCGTCTTGCCAATCGCGCGTCCGCCCTTCACGCCTCCGCCGGCGAAGAAGACGAACTGTTGCAGGTAGTGGTCGCGCCCGGCGGTTGCGGAAAGCTGCCCGATGGTGCGGCCGAATTCGCCCATCATCACAATCAGCGTTTCCTTCAACTGGCCATTCGATTTCAGGTCGGCAAGCAGCGTACTCAGCGCGTCGTCGACGACCTTTCCCATCGTGAAAATGGAGTTCTGCCCGGCTTGCGCGGCGTAGATATTGTTGTGCATATCCCACCCGCCCAGCGAAACCTGAATATAGCGGGTCCCCATGTTGGCTTCCAGCACCTGTTTGGCGGTCAACAGCGCATTTCCAAACGAGGTGTTGCCGTAGCGCGCGGCGTCAGCGGTGGAATACTTGAATGCTTTGTCGACAGCGGGGTTGTACATCAGGCCGCGGGCCGCTTGATAAAAGGCGCCGAAATCGGTCATGGGGTCGCCGTAGGGGGAGTTTACGCGGAGCGGATTATCGAGCCCTTGGAGCAGCGAATATTTCGTTTCCAGGCGCGTGGCGCCATCGGGGTTGGTCGTGTTGGGAAGGCCCGCCGCGCTGGGGGCCATTTTGAAGGGCTCATAGGCCGCCGGCAAATATCCCGAGCCAATCGCGCCATCGGAATTCAACGCCAGGAATGTAGGGAAGATCTGTGACGCCGTGCGCTCGCCCCTCTTCTCGATCGAGACGATCGCGCCCATGCTCGGCGCCACATCGCCGAGCACGGATGCCGGGCTGCGGCCAATTTGCACCCACGTTTGCGACAGCGTGTGCTGCGCCGCCCAAGCCCGCGCGGAGCGCACAATGGCAATGTCGTCAAACTGCCCGGCCAGCTTCGGGAAGACGCCCGTGTTCCAGGCCACGCCCTTCAAATCGGAGGGATCGAATCTGCTCGGCGTAATGCCGCTGGTCATCTTCAGATCGAAGGTGTCCACATGGCTCGGCGCGCCTGAGAGCAGAATGAAGATCACGTTCTTAGCCGTGTTCTTCGTTTGGACGCTTTGGCCCCGGACGACTTGCGCCTGGAGCGGGATGGAGGCCAAGCCAGCGCCCGCCAACCGAAAAAAATCGCGGCGGCTGGTGTGGGGCCGCGCATAAAACGGCAAGTGATGGTGCGGATTCTTCTTCACGAAGCGGCGGAATGTGGATTCGTTGAACATCGCAAGGCCTCCAAGGACTGTGGAAAACTAGGCCAAAACTGTGGAAAAGTGGTGCCAGGCACCAGTTTTCCACAGGCTAGTAGTTAAAGAAGAAGTCGACTTTGTTGTAAAGCGACCACAACAGATTCTCCGCTGCCTGTGACCGGTTGCTCGAGAAGGCGGAGTTGAGCGCTGTGCCCGCTGTTATCCGTTCCGATTCATCGGGCAGCCGCGAAAGCACCGTCAAATACAGGTGGTCGATCAAGTCCCGATCCGTCTTATTGATGTGTCTTGACAACAGCCCGCCAGCGGTTGCCGCCCGCGTTCGCGTCATTACAAAGTTATTGTTCATCAGCGTTAGCGCCTGCTGATCAGACCCGTCGCGCCGCCGCTCCGTGCCTTCCCGGTCGCCAGGATAAAACGGATTCATGAACGCCGCCGCGCCGCCGCGGGAAGCCGGGCTCGTCGTCTGCATAGCCGCCGGAACCACGCGGGTCATCGCCAAGGCGCCGTTCGGCACCCGCGACGAAACCGCCATCGTGATCGGAGCCGCCACATTCGACGTCTGCGCGATCGCGTCGTAAACTTCTTCCGCCCACAGCCGTTTCACTAATCGACGCGCATGCAAGTTCTCCCAAGCCGGATTCCATTGCCCGTAAAAACGCGCGCTGAGCTGATACGCATCCGATGTCGCGATCCGCCGCATCAGTGATTTTAAGTTATAGCCGCCGTCGATAAAATCCTGCGCCAAGTCCCGCAATAGAGGCGCGTTCGACGGCTGCAGCGTCCACGGCGCCGGGGGCGGATTATCAGGATCCAAACTATCCGGATCCATTTGGTTCACCGGCTCCACCAACCCGCGGACCATCAGTTCCTTCCAGATGTAATTGACGGTGGCGCGAGCAAAGTTGAAATCCGTCGTCACCAATCGGGCCGCCGCCGTCCGCAGTGACTCTCCGGAATTCGCCGTCATTGAAGCTCCAAACGGATACACCGGGGAGACGATCCGCGTAGTCCCCACCTGCTGCCTCGGCGGCCGGTTTCCGGTAGTTGTATTCAATGCGTACGTTCCATTCCCGTTCAGTCCCACGGTCCAGTAATAAATATTCGGATCCGGCCGCTGATCGCGCGGCTGCTGCACCAAAGTAACTTGCGAGAAGAACGCCGCGAACCCGTACCCCTGCATCCGGCTCGCGCCTTTGCCCCACAGGCTCAAAGTGTCCACATGTCCGCGCCCATTGTGGCAAACGATGCAGTTGAAGTGGCTGTTGCCGAGAAACGTCTCCATCGTCACCGCCGCCATCTGATCGAAGTTGTCCTGCGCCGGCCCGCCGGTGGTGCGATTGCCGATCTGCCAGTTCAATTCGCCCTGCGTCCAGGAGTTCTGTCCCTCGGCGGCAATTACTTCAAATGCCATGCGGTTATATGGCTTTCCTTCTTTCAACGAGTCGTAAATCCACCTATAAAACGCCTCGCGCCCCTCCGCGTGCCGTATCGTATTGGTCGCCCGGATCTGATCCGTATTCTTGTACAGGTCGCCAAAGTACATGGTCCATTTGTCAACCCACTCGGTCGAGTTCAACAGCTCATCCACATACTTCGTCCGTTTGTCCGGATCCGAATTCGAGACAAACTCCGTCACGCGCTCCGGTCTGGGAACACGACCTGTCAAGTCCAAAGAAACACGCCGCGCAAACTCGTAGTCATTCGTCCGCGCCGCTCGTTCAATCCCCTTCGTCTGCAAGACTCCGAAGATATGCTTGTCCACGACATTCCCGGAGTTCGATCCCTTCAAACTCGAAAACGTTCGGCTCCCGCCGGGAACGAATGCCTGCGTGGATCGAACGCCGCCCAACAGCGCCACCACCGCCTCCGTCTCCTGCGAGAAAATCTTTTTCACCCGCTGCTTTCCGAAGAACGCGCACTCGGCATGATCGGCGTTAATTGCTGCCTCGTCCTGTCCCAGTAACAGCGTCAATCCGGAAGCCAGCGCTACAACGGCTCTGCGTTTCATTTTGCTTGGTCCCCTCACTGATTCTAAGGGTTCGAACCCCTTTCCGAACCATGAGTTTCGTCTCTAAGTAAATTATTTGGAACATCTCCCCCGAAACATGTACTGCTAGACTAATCCTGTGTACGCCTGTTGGCCCCTTCCTGTACTAGCTCTATTCCTCTCTGTAGGCCTTCTCGCACAGCCGCCGCTGCCTCTTGCCGCCGCAATCCGCGAGGCGCTCGACAAACACCCTCTGCTCGCTGCCGCTGACGGCCGCGTCTCCACCGCCCAGGGACTCCTCGATCAAGCCTCTCTCAAACCCAATCCGCGCCTGACGATCCAACTGGAAAACCTCCGCGGCGGCTGGCAATCTCCATACCGCCCGATCACCGACAACGACCACTTCATCTACCTCACACAGACCCTGGAAACCGCCCGCAAGCGTGAACACCGCGCCGATCTGGCCACTGCCAACAAAGAGCTCGCCGGCATCGCCAAGGACATCCTCGCCCAGCACATCGCGGCCCGGGTCCGCGAAGCCTTCTGGAACGCGCTCGGCGCCGCCGGTGTTTCCGCCATTTACGATGAAACACTAAAAAACTTCGCACAAACCGTCGCCTACCACGAAGTCCGCGTTCGAGAAGGCAACATGGCCGAAGCGGACCTGATCCGTATCCGTCTCGAAATGGCTCGCCTGCGCCTGGCCGCTTCCAATGCCGCCCTCATCGCCGAGCGCGCCGCCATCAATCTTCAGCGCGAAATGGGCCGGACGCTTTTCGAAACCAGCCTTCCGCTGGCCGGAACAATCGACGGCCATTCCACGATCCCGCCCGAAAACGCCGAAGACGCCCTCAACCGCCGCGCCGAGGTCCGCCTCGCCCGCCAAGGCGTCGCCGCCGCCTTGGCCAATGAACAACTGCAAGCCGCCCTCGCCCGCCCCAACCTCGACCTCGCCGGCGGCTACAAACGAACCAACGGCTATGACGGCCTCCTCGCCTATCTCAACATGGACCTCCCCTGGCGCAACAAGAACCAGGGCAACATCGCCGCCGCCGGCGCGGAAACCCGCGTCGCCCGTTCTAACGCCGCCGCCGCCGAAGCCATGGTCCGCGCCGAAATCCGCTCTGCCTACGTGGCCTACCGCCTGCGCCAAAATCAAATTACCGGCATGTTGAACGAACTCGCCACGTACGCCCGAGACACCGCCCGCATCGCCCAAGCCGCCTACCGCGAAGGCGGCGCTGATCTCCTCCGTCTGCTCGACGCTGAGCGAGTTCGCCTCGAGACCGAACTCCTCCGCGTCCAGGCCCAAACCGAATTTCGCTTGAGTGAAGCCGCCGTCGAAACGGCCATGGGAGTCATGCCTTGAAGCGATTCACGCGAGTAGTTAATTTCCCTCGCCCGAGTTTGCCGGTACTGAGCCGCGACCTACCGAGCCGCGACCGTAAGGGAGCGGTCTTAGCCCTCGCCATCCTCGCCCTCCTCGCCGCCTGCGCCGTCAAGCCGGACGGCCCCAAGCACGAGCCCCCGAAATCCGCCGAAGCCAAACCCGAACCCGGCGAAGTTCGCCTCAGTCCTGAACTGCAAAAAACCGCCGGCCTGCGGATTGCCGAAGTCGAACGACGCAACGTCCCGCTCCTTATTCGCGCCAACGGCCGCCTCGTCGCCGACGAAGAAAAAACGCATAAAGCCGGGGCCCTCGTTGACGGCCGCGTCGTGAAAGTCTTCGTCAACATCGGCGACCGCGTGCAAAAGGGGCAGGTTCTCGCGCGCATCCACAGCCACGATATTCACGAATCCCGCAGCGTCTTCCAAAAAGCGAAATTGGAGCTGGCTCGGCTCGAAACGCAGCGATCGTTCGCTGAAAAGAACCGCGACCGAATTCTACGGCTGCTGGACCTGAAAGCCGCGTCCCAGGAACAGCTCGACCACGCCGAAAGCGAAGTGAAGAACATGCTCGCCGGCATCGACACGGCTCACCTGGAAATCCAGCGCGCGCGCCAGCATCTCGAAGAATTTCTCGAAGTCTCGGCCGAAGACCACCCCGAGCACAAACAAGGCGAGTTCGATCACGACGACGATACCGCCCCAATCAAAGCCCCCGCCGCCGGGGTCATCATTTCCCGCTCCATCAGTTCCGGTTCCGTCGCCAAACCCGGCGACGACCTCTTCGTCATCAGCGACCTTTCCTCCATCTGGATGCTCGCCGCCATCCCTGAAGAAAACATGGGCCGCATCACCGCCGGCATGAACGCCAAGGTCTTCATCCGTGCTTTCAATGACCGTCCCTTCCCCGGCATCCTCACCCGTACCGGGGATCAACTCGACCCCGCCACACGCACCGTCCAAGCCCGCATCGTCCTGGCCAATCCCCAAGGCGAGCTGAAGCCGGAAATGTACGCGACGGCCGAACTCGCCGCCGGCGGCACCGGCGAGGCGTTCTATGTCCCGCAGGAATCCATCCAGGAAATGAACGGCCACAGCATCGTCTTCGTCGCCACCAGGACCAACAAATTCCACGCCCGCCCAGTCGAAACCGGCTCGCGCGCCGGCGCCTCTATCGCCATCGTCTCCGGCCTCTCCGCCGGCGACCGCGTCGTCACCCGAGGCGCCTTTCTGCTCAAATCCGAAATGCTGAAATCGACGCTCACCGAGGAATAGACGCCCGTGCTCAACCGCCTCATTGACGCCGCTCTCCGCAACCGCATCCTCGTCCTCGCCGCGATCGGACTCTTGATCGGCGCCGGTATTTTCAGCCTCCTCGAACTCCCCGTCGACGCCTTCCCCGACCTCACCAATAACCAGGTCACCGTCGTCACCGCCTGCCCCGGCATGCCGCCCACTGAAGTCGAGCAGCTCGTCTCCTTCCCCATGGAAACCTCGCTCATGGGCCTGCCTCGCGTCACGGAAGCACGTTCCATTTCGAAGTTCGGACTGTCCAAGATCACCGTCGTTTTTGATGACACCGTCAGCCCCTACTTCGCCCGCCAACTCGTCAACGAACGCCTCCAGGAAGTACGCGGCCGCATTCCCGCCGGCCTCGAGCCCGGACTCGGCCCCAACGCGACGCCGTTCGGCGAGGTCTATCAATTCACGATCGAAGGCGACAAAGTTCCCCTCGACGAAAAAAAGGCATTCCTCGATTGGGTCATCCGCCCGCTGCTGCGCACCGTGCCTGGCATCGTGGAAATGGAAACCTGGGGCGGACGAACGCGCCAATATGAAATCGAAGTGCGCCCGGATGCGTTGGAACGCTACGGCCTCTCGCTCTCCGATGTCGAAAAGGCGGTCGCGTCGAGCAACGAAAATTTCGGCGGCGGCTTCATCGAATTTGCCGGTGAACAGCACACCATAGTGGGTACGGGCCGCGTGAAAAAGCCCAAAGATCTGGAGAGCATCGTCATCACATCCCGCGTCGGCACGCCCGTGCTGGTGCGCGACGTGGCCAGCCTCCGCATCGGAGCCGCGCAGCGACAGGGCGCTACACTCCATGATGGCCGCGGCGAGTCCGTTTCGGCCATGGCCATCATGCTCAAAGGCGAGAACTCGCGCGATGTCATTGACCGCGTCAAACGCCGCTTGGACACCGTAAAGATGCCCGAAGGGACGCGCATCGTCCCCTTTTATGACCAAAGCGAAGTTATCAACCGCACCATCGCCACCGTGCGCCGCAACCTCGCCGAAGCCGGCCTGCTCGTCATGGCCGTGCTGCTGCTTTTCCTCGGCAATGTGCGTGCCGCGCTGCTCGTCGCTTCCGTCATTCCGCTGTCGCTCCTGGCCGGATTCATCGGCATGAAGTGGTTCGGCGTCACAGCCAATCTCATGTCGCTCGGCGCTGTCGATTTCGGCATGATCGTCGATGGCGCAGTGGTCATGATGGAGAACGCCGTCGCCCGTCTGGGCACCCGCTCCGACGACGAAGATGTCAACAGCGTCATCCGCTCCGCCGCCCATGAAGTCGCCCGTCCCATCGTCTTCGCCGTCGCCATCATCATCGCCGTCTACATGCCCATCTTTTTCCTCGAAGGCCTGGAGGGCC
The DNA here is from genome assembly GCA_009697495.1 of Bryobacterales bacterium. GTDB lineage: Bacteria > Acidobacteriota > Terriglobia > Bryobacterales > Bryobacteraceae. The sequence goes on from SHUN01000090.1 coordinate 7,643, forward strand.
GCATGTTCCGGCCCATGGCGGTCACCGTCGTCAGCGCGCTTGCCGGTTCCCTCGCGCTGGCGCTTTTCGGCATGCCAGTGCTCGCTTCTTACGCCCTGCGCCGCGGCGTGAAGCCGCACAACGATCACGGCTGGTTTGAATACGTGCGCGCCTTCTACCGCCGTCTCTTGCTGATCGCGCTGCGCTTCCGAATACTCACCGTCGTCATCGGCGTCCTCATCGCCGTCGTCGCGCTCGGCTCCGTCCATTTCCTCGGCACAGAGTTCATGCCGCGCCTGGAAGAGGGCTCCATTCTCATTACGACCAAGAAACTTCCAGGCATCTCGCTCACCGATTCGGTCACCCTCAGCATCGAAATGGAGAAGGCCCTTTTAACGCTCCCAGAAGTCAGCGGCATCGTCTCTAAAATCGGCCGGCCCGATCTCGCGACTGACCAAATGGGCATCTTCGAAGGCGACGTCTACGTCCTGCTGCACCCGCAGGAGCAATGGAAAGCGGCGAATAAGGAAGATCTGATCGCCAAGATGCGCCTCGCCCTGCAAGCCGTTCCCGGCGTCGGATACAACTTCACCCAGCCCATGGCTATGCGGCTCGATGAGACCATCAGCGGAATTAAAGCCGACGTTGCGGTGAAGGTGTTCGGCGAAGATGCCGCGGTGCTCGACACGCTGGCCATGAAGGCCTTCCGGATCCTTGAACGCGTGCCCGGCGCCACCGACGCGCAGATGGAAGTCGCCAGCGGTGTCGCCGAACTGCACATCGAACCGGACCGCGCCGCCCTCGCCCGCTACGGCCTGCATATTGACGATGTGCGCCAGATGGTGGAGTCCGCGGTGGGCGGCCGGCCCGTGAGCGAACTGATTGAAGGCCAGCGCCGTTTCGCCATCGTTGTGCGCCTGCCCGAGTCCTACCGCGAACGCCCCGAATCCTTGGAGCAGGTCCGGCTGCAAGCGCCCGGCGGCGAGCGTGTGCTGCTCGGCCAGGTCGCCCGCATCCGCACTGCCCGCGGCCCCGAAGTGGTGAGCCGGGAAAATGGCATGCGCCGCATCGTCGTCCAGTGCAACGTCCAAGGCCGCGACTTGGGCGGTTTCGCCGATGAGGCCCGCCGCCGCGTCGCTGAGGAAGTGCAATTGCCCCCCGGCTACTTCATCGATTGGGGCGGCCAGTTCGAAAATAAGGAGCGCGC
>SHUN01000091.1 GCA_009697495.1 Bryobacterales bacterium
CAGGGATTCAATGCGTTTGGCTGCTTCGATGGCAAGTGGATCCCCAGGGAATCGCTGGCGGAACGCCTCCAACGTCAGGAGGTCGCGCGAGGACGCGATCCGATCCCATTCCGTGGCCGCCAGGGAGCGGGGAATAAAGGCGAATTCGTTGACCAGCGTGGAGATTTCCGCCGGGACCTGCTCCCCGTTGGTGGCCTGGCTTACCTGTTGCTTGACTCGCCGGAGGACCGCGTCGAGGTTAATCCCAGGCTCGGTGGCTGCGTTGACCCAGGCTTCGGTAAAACGGCCAAGCTCGCGGCCCGGAGCGGCTGGAACGCCGCGGCCTGGAAGGTTCGCCAGGGCGAGAACCAGGTTGGCGGCCCGGATATCCATGGACACCAGGCCGGGTTCGGGAAACTTCTTTTCGATGACAGCGTCAGCCGGCGCGGCGTCCAGTATCACGAGTCCGGCGGCGAGCCGCTTCGTCTCCAGGTAGCGCACCAGACGCTTGACAGAGTAGGCGTGGAACTCGATGCCATCGGCGCTATCGGGAGCGTAGCCAACAGGCAGCAGGTAATTCTCCCCCATTTCCTGTACCGCATAGCCGGAAAAGTAAAACGCGCCGGTGTCGCCCGGTTGGACTTCCTGGAGAAACTTGTTAATTTCGCGCCCCAACGCTTCGGCTTCCACGTTTATCAACAGCGCAACCTGGAACTGGCTCGCCGAAAGCGCGCGGGCAAACGCGCGGGCGTTGTTCGCCGCCTGCGCCGCGGCACCGGCATTCTTGTAGCTCGTGTTTCCGATGACCAGCGCACGCCGCGTCTGCCCGGATAAGGCGAGGGCGGCGCAGACGAGCACGCACGCGAGGCGAGGGGGCGTCATCAACGCGCCTGCTCCCGCCACAGGACGGTGAACCCGGTGGCCTCGCGGCCGGACTGATTCACTATTATCAGCCGGAACCCATTACTGGCGGCAGGTTGCTGCATCACTCTTATATCGGCAGGACGGGTTTCAACCTGTACAGCAACGCCGGCCGGCAGGCCGTTTCCGGAAATAGATCCCATGCGAACCCGATTGCGGACGATGACGAGTCGCTCCCCGGCGCCGAGCGTTCCCGACCAGGCGAACCGGCCTTCGGGAGATCCCATATAGCTGATTGCCGACTGATCGGGGCCGGGGTCTGGCGTTTGGACGGGTCGCGGCGCATCGGCAATCGGCGCAACAACCGGAGTCTTGACGACAACCGCCGGCGCGGGCACCGTCTTCATTTCGACGGCTTTTTGCTTCGGTTCCGGCTTTGTCACCGCCAACTTAGCCTCCGCGGGCGGCTCGATGCGAGGCGAAGCGGGTGCAACGGCGACAGTCGGCGGCGGCGGCGCGACTGCCACCTCCACCCTGTGGCTCCGGGAGTAAAAATACGCCGCCATCGAGAGCGCAAGGCCTAGGCCAATACCAAGCAGGATCGGTGTCCGCTTCAGCTTGCCACTGCGCTTTGGTGCTATCTGTTCCGCATTCTTTTCAACTACTTGCGGCTGACTGACTCCCGGCAAATGTGCCGCTCCCTGGTTCGGCAACAGGGCCGCTTCAAGGGCTTGAATGAATTCCGCACAGGTGTCATAACGGCCGGTGGCTTCCTTACTCATCGCCCGGCGAAGAATCGAAGCCGCCGGCTCCATGACTGCTGCGTTCACTTCGGCCGCGCTCGGCGCTTCTACGGAGAGTATCTGGTGGACCAGGCCCGGAAGAGAATCCGCCTGGAACGGCCTGCGGCCCGTCAGCATTTCAAAGGCGATCACCGCGAGCGAGAACTGGTCGGAGCGGCCGTCGAGCGGCTTGGCGAGGATCTGTTCCGGGGACATGTAGGCGGGGGTGCCTATTGCCATCCCGGTTGAAGTCAGCGTAGCCGATTCGAGGATCTTTGCAACGCCGAAATCGGAGACCTTTGCGTGGCCAACCGAAGACACAAGGATATTCGCCGGTTTGATGTCGCGATGGATTATGCCCTTGGAATGCGCAAAGTCCAGGCCCGATGCGATCTCCCGAAGCACCCGCAGCAGACGCGGCCACGCCAGCAAACCCTCTCCCATAATCTTGTCCAGTGGAGGCCCGTCGACGTATTCCATGACGAAGAACGTCATGTCGTTCTCCTCCGCCAGTTCGTACACCGTGACGATTGCGGGGTGGTTCAGCGAACCAGCCGACTGCGCTTCCCGCGCCAGCCGGATTTGCAAGTCTCTTCCGCCGGAAGAGCTCTGGAGTTCACGCGTAAGGACCGTTTTTATCGCCACCAGGCGATTCATCGTCAAATCGCGGCCGAGGTATACGATACCGCACCCGCCCCTGCCGAGTTCGCCTTCCACGGTATATCGACCGATTTTGTCCATGTGTCTGGTTCAGTACGTCTTGTACTGCTAGTTTAACGGAACGCCATCCGCCAAGGAATCAATAATTTGCAGAAATTTTCCGCCGGTTCTGGAAATACACGAAGCCTCGGTGGTGTTCTTTTTGGCTTCCGCGCAAACCACCAACACTGGGTGGCACGCTCCTATTATTACGCAGTGTTGAGAAACTCCTAGATGCGCTTCAAGAGCAAAGAGTTTCACCCGCTAACCGATTTGTCTCTAGTTTTATTGGATTTTATATTGACACATCCCTGTCCCCCGTTTACCATTAGCTAACGCTCTAGTGTAGTCAATTTAACAACTCACAGAAGGTGTAATCATGGGTCCCTGCACGACCTTCCACATTGGCGATAAAGTGGTTTACCCCAACCATGGTGTTGGTACGATCGAGAATATCAGCACTCGCAATTTCGGGGCGCAGTTGGAGCGCTTCTACCTTTTGCGACTCAGCTATAACAGAATGACCGTAATGGTACCCTTCAGCCACGCGGGCGATGTGGGCCTACGAAAAGTCACCAAGGGAACCGAGGTCAACCGAGTACTGACCTTCCTTGCGACCGGTGAGGTAAAGCGGATACAGGACTGGAAAGACCGGTTTAAGGAAAATTCTGACAAGATGCGCGTTGGCGGCCTCATGGGCCTCGCCGAAGTCTTCAAGGAACTGGTAATCCTCCAAACCGCGAAGCCGCTCTCGTTCCGCGAAAAGAAGATGCTCGATTGCTCGCGGCGCATGTTGATCACTGAGGTTTCCATCGCCCGCGCGATAGCCGACACGGAATCGATTCAGTTGTTGACTCGATCGCTGGCCAAGGCAAGTTTGCCGATGCCCGTGGCGATGTAATTCTCGCGTTTTGCGGATCACAGCAATAGAGACTCTTTATCTGGCTGGCGGCATCACGGTGCACGCCGGGCCGATTCAGTGGCTTTGGGTCAAAATCCATACCGATAGCGGCCTCTACGGCCTGGGCGAAACCTATCCGCACCCAGGCTCGGAAGAGGCCGTTATCCATTCGCGCCTGGCATCACGGCTGCTGGGCCAGGACCCCGGGCGCATCGAAGGTTTGTGGGCGTCGATGTTCGACGCCGTTTCCTATTCCGGTTGGGCCGGTGCGGAGATGCGCGCCATCAGCGCCGTGGACACAGCGCTCTGGGACCTTAAAGGGAAAGCCCTCGGCGTGCCGGTCTACGAACTCCTCGGCGGGGCGACGCGCGACAAAATCCGAACCTACAATACCTGCTACGACCACATTTCGTTCCTCGACGAACCGGTACGGCTCGCCGAAAGCCTGCTCGACTCCGGCATCACCGGCATGAAAATCTGGCCCTTTGATCCGATCGCCAAACGGACCGGCGGCAACTACATCACCCCCGCGCAGATCAGGGAGGGCCTTCGCCCGCTCCGTCTCATCAAGGAAAAATTCGGCGATTCCATGGAAGTGGCCATGGAATTTCACGGCTATTGGAGTCTGCCCTGCGCGATTCAGATTGCCCGCGCCTGCGAAGAGTTCTCTCCCATGTGGCTGGAAGAGATGCTCGGCCAGGACAATATGGCGGCGTATCGCGAATTGGCTTCGTCGACGCGCCTGCCATTGACGATCAGCGAGCGCCTGATGACAACCTGGCAGTACCGCGAACTCCTCGCCAACGGCGCGGCGCGAATCGTCATGCCGGACGTGGCCTGGTGCGGCGGGTTGACGCAAGCGAAAAAAATCGCAGACATGGGCGCCGCACATTATCTCCCCGTCGCTCCGCACAACTGCGGCGGGCCGATTCTGCACGCCGCGACGATGCACCTCGCCGCAGCCGTGCCGAATCTGAATATCGCCGAATCGGTGCGCCGGCATTACGCCGATGAGTACCTGCCGATTGTCGGTCCAATCGATGGACCCCGCGACGGATTCTTCGATCTTCCCCGCGGACCGGGATTGGGGATGGATTTGTTACCCTCTGTTTTGGAGCGCGCGGATTTGGTGCGGCGCCGGATTGATTGCGCGCCGTGATCGGCCCGAAAACAAATGTGGCCCACACGCCTGCTTTTCCCCGCGTATAACCACGAACGGAGATTCGCATGCTTTTCAAACTACTCATTGCCGGAATAGCCTGCCTGCCGCTAATTGCCGCGGACGACGTATTCGCCGCAATTCGCGGCAATGACATCACCCGCCTGAAAGCGCTAACACCCGCCGAACTGGCTGAGCGCGACAAGAGCGGAGTGACCCCGTTGTTATACTCCTCCGCCCTGGGAAGCCTTGAAGGCATGCGAATTCTAATCGCCGCCGGCGCCGACGCCAACGCCGCCGACAACGCTGGATCGACGCCCCTCCTCTGGGCCGCCTGCGATCCCGCCCGCGTCGCGCTGCTATTGGCCAACGGCGCCAAAGCCGACGCCAAAACAAAGGCCGGTCGCACGCCGTTGATGGCCGCGTCCTCCTGCGAAAGCGGCCTGGAATCGATAAAGCTTTTGCTCGCCAAAGGCGCGGACGTAAACGCCGTCGCCGAAGACAGACAATCGCCGATGATGGAGGCGGCGTTCTCCGGCGGACCGCGAATCATGCGTGCGCTTTTGGCCGCCGGAGCCAAGGTCGAAGTGGCCGATGGCGGCGGCTTCACCGCGCTGATGGGCGCCGTCGGTTGGGACGATCTGGAACTGGTCCGCCTGATGCTCGCTAAGGGCGCTAACGTTAACGCCGCCAATACCTTCGCGGGCAAAGTGGTGCACGGCGATATCGCCCTGAAGCAGTTGACGCCGCTCATGATGGCCGTTCCGTTCGGAACGCCGGAACTCGTGAAAACGCTGCTCGACGCGGGTGCCCAGGTGAACGCGAAAGATTCGCGCGGCATGACGCCGCTGGCGTTCTCGGTCGCCAGTACCCGGCAGGACGTGCGTGTGGTGCGGGTGCTGCTCGCCAAGGGCGCCGATGTGAATGTGGTCAGCACTGCCGGCGAAACCGCCCTCGATTGGGCCCGCAAATTTGGTTCGAACGAAGTCATCGCGGCCCTGGAAAAAGCCGGCACCAAAGGAAACCCGGTCCCGGCCGCTCCAGCGCGCTCCGCGACCCCGTTAACAGCCCGCGCCGCGGCCGAAAAAAGCGTCGGCTTATTGCAGAAATCGGTCGATTCCTTCTTCGCCAAAAGTAACTGCGTCGCCTGTCACCATCAGCCGCTGGCCGCGGTAGCCGTAAAGGCGGCCCGCGACGCCGGGCTCTCCGTCGACGAAAAGAGATTCGATCTCATGAAGAAGACGATGGTGGCTCTACTGGCGCCGCGGCCTTCGGAAGTATTGGGTATGAATGTCGGACCGGCGGGCATCGACGGACTCTCGAACACGACTCTTGCCCTGGCCGCGGCCGGCCAGGAACCGGGCTTGTTGACCGACAGCGCGGTGGCCTATTTGGCGGCCCGCCAAGCGGCGAATGGATCGTGGGAGGAGTCCAATACCATCGCGCGGACGCCGATGGCGGATTCCACCATTACCAAGTCGGTCTACTCGATGCGCGCCATGCAACTCTATGCGTTTCCTTCCCGTAAGGCCGAGATCGACGGACGCGTGGCCAAGGCGCGCGATTGGCTCGCGCACGCCAAACCGCGAACATCCTATGAGCGCGCGGAAGTCCTGATGGGCCTCGGGTGGGCCGCCGCCGATACAGCATCGCTCCAAAAAGCGGCTGCGGCGCTTGTAAAGGACCAGCGCGCCGACGGCGGCTGGGGGCAGTTGGCCGGTTTAGGCAGCGACGCATATGCCACCGGATTAGCTCTCCGCGCGTTGAAGGAGTCCGGCGTCGCGGCGAAGTTCTCCCAAGCCTACGAAAAAGGCGTCGCTTATCTCTTAAAAACCCAACTCGACGACGGCTCCTGGTACGTGCGCAGCCGCGCCGTAAAGCTGCAACCGTATTTCCAGTCCGGCTTTCCCCACGACCACGAGCAGTGGATCTCCTACGTGGCCACCGCCAACGCCGCCGTCGGCCTGCTGCGGTAGGCAGTTACAGTTCGTCTCCCAATTCTGGCGGACGACCGCGGCCGGCCCGCGCCGATCACTCTCGAAAATAACTCTCCGTCCGGATGGCCGAAAGTTTTTCGGCAACCGCAACATTGGTCAACTGGTTCAACGCCACACCCGCATCGGCGGCCAACTTCTTGACTAAATAATGCCCATCCCCCCGAAAAGGTCAAATTGGCATCGAGAACGTATAGGTTTTCATCACCGGGGCGACGGCCTCTGCTGGGAACGGCTCTTACCCGTTTTCCCGCTGATGAAAACTTATTACGATAAAGGCGTCTACAACGGTGTCGGCCATACGGATTTCATTATCTTAGGGCTTTTCATCGGCGAACAAATACTATATTGTTCCTGCATATGCGTTTTACTAAATATGCAGTTTGGACTCTGTGCTTCAGTTTACTGCTCCCAGGGCAACCCGCCACCGATAGCGCCGACACCTACGAATATGGCGGCCAGAACCTGACGCCGCAAGAAAGAGCGGGCCGGAATACCTGGTATTTCTGGACTGGCGGGGGTGAAAACTTCTGGCGCCTCACCGCGAAGATTACGCATGGCATCACGGACATGCTGCAATATGTGGATTCCCGGAAACGGCCGGAGCGATTCAAGATTATGGGAGTCCTGAACGATCCGGACTGCGCCGCCGCCACCCAGCCCGACGAATACGGCCTGTGGATGGACGTCTGCAAGACCGTGAATATTCCCGGCATTCCCAGTGAGTCTTCCGGTGTTGTCGGCCTCCGCAAGTTCAAGAATCCGAAGTTCGACCGATTCAATTGGGACGTGAAAAAGTACCTGGCCGACCCGGCGACGGTGGAGCCGCCGTATCTGATCGGTATGACTTGCGGGTTCTGCCACATCGGCTTCAACCCGCTCTATCCGCCGAAGGATACTGAAAATCCCCGCTGGTACAACCTGTCGGGAGCGATTGGCAACCAATACTTCAAGGAAGGCACGCTGTTCGGCTTGAAAATGAAGCCGGAGGATTTCCGCTGGCACGTGGCCAATACCCAGCCCGCCGGAACCTCCGACACTTCGCGGTTCGCCGCCGATCACATCTTCAACCCGAACGCCATCAACTCGATTGTCAATCTCGGCAATCGCCCGAGCCATCCGGAGAAGATGGCCGACGGCACGACGCGGCAAGTTCATCACATATTGAAGGACGGCTCGGACTCGATCGGCACGGCGGGCGCGTCGCTGCGCGTTTACGTCAACATTGGCATGTGTTCGGACTATTGGACGACGCTGCACGACCCGATTAGCGGCACGAAGTTTCCGCAAAAGCCTTTCCGCATCGCGCTGGCCCGGAAGGACTGCGCGGATTGGCGCGCCACCGAAGCGCTGATGGAAGGGGCCGAGGCGTTCCTTAAAACCATCAAACCGGCGCGGCTGCAGGACGTTCCGGCGGGGGCTGCGCTGCTCTCCACCGACACGGCATTGCTCCGGCGCGGCGCGGTGGCTTTCGCGGACAACTGCGCCGGCTGCCATTCCAGCAAGCAGCCGCCACCCGGCACCGCGGATCAGAAAGCATGGTTCCGCGCCGCCGTCGCACAGCCGGATTTCCTCGACGGTAATTTCCTCTCGGACGATCGCCGTTATTCAGTGGCCGAGATCGGCACCAATATCGGTCGCGCGATAGCCACCAACGCCACGCAGGGCCACGTCTGGGAGGAGTTCTCTTCGCAGACGTACAAGGACCAGCCGCGAGTGGCGCCGTTGACGGGTCTCTATAATCCGATCAAGCCCGGCAAGCCGCTTCCTCCGTTCCAACCGCCGGGCGGCGGGCTCGGCTACTATCGCGTTCCCACGCTGGCCGGCGTCTGGGCCACTGCACCGTATTTGCACAACAATTCGCTGGGCTTGTTCAACGCCGATCCCGCCATCACCGGCCGGATCGCCGCTTTCAACGACGCGATGGATAAGATGATGTGGCCGGAGAAACGGCTGGGCACGAAGTCGGTTTGGATCACGACGGAAGATAGCGCGCTGCCGCTGGATAGCGGCTACAAGTTGAAGGTCCGCAAAGGCACGCCAGTGGCGCTGTTCGCGAATATCGACGCGCCGCGAATGCAGTTGCTGCGTAACGATAACTTCTTCACGCGATTTATCGGCTGGCTGATCGGGCGCGGCGCGCTGACCGGCGTGCTGCTGCGCAACAACCTGTCGCCGGACTTCGTTGTCGACCGCGGGCACACGTTCGGAAGCACGCTGAGCGACGCCGATAAGCGCGCGTTGATCGAATACGTTAAGACGTTCTGATTCGAGGAGAACCGCCATGGCCGATATCCTATTTCAACCGCTGAAATTTCGGAACCTGGAACTGAAGAATCGACTGATTCGCTCCAACGTCTCCGGCCGCTTTGACAACTACGACGGCTCCGGCAACCCGGCGCGGATCAACTGGGAAACACGATTCGCGCGAGGGGGCGTGGGCGCGATCATC
>SHUN01000092.1 GCA_009697495.1 Bryobacterales bacterium
CGGCATCGTGATTATGTAGAGTCCTCTGGAGACGAAAACGAATGGGGGCTTCGCCGTTTGCATCCCGAGGCCCCTGACTCAACATAATCCGGAACTCAACATAAGACCCACTTACGTTCTGCAAAACTTGCCCTCCCGGGCTGCGGTACCGTGGCCGCCAAACCACAGCAGGGCAAGGCGTTATCATCCCCGCCGGCGGCGGGCGGCTGGATCACTTTTGCCGAACATACCCGGGCAAATTCTCCCGATCGCCGAAGCTCGTCCAACCGCGTAAGCGCCAGCCACGCCACTTTTGGTGGAGGGCTTCGGCGTACGAGTGGTCTCGATGGCCTGCGCGGAAACCGGCTTCCGCCCGCCATGCAGCCAACGGGGGCAAACTGCGGCAGAGGGTCGCAATGACCAAATGTGGTCACGCGGCTTTGGTTGACCAGGGCCTGCGTCTTTGGCGGATGGACGCTTTTAGCTACGAATTGGGCCGTATATTCTTACCCGCGGCGGAGCCGGCCGATTGGTGACGCAGTTGCATATAAGCAGATGGACGCGAATAAGAAAGAGATTCACAAATGACAGTATTAGCGAAATATGTGGCGGCGGGGACATTCGTAGCGATGAGCACCCTTGCCGGATGCGCCGCAAGCCCTCCCCTTTCAGTGGACGTCACGCGCACCCTACGCCAATCACTCGATGCGGCCGGCCTAAAAGACGTCACGATCAAACAAGATCGCGAGAAAGGCGTTGTGACCCTTGGCGGTCTCGTCGGAACAGACGACGATAAGGCGCGGGCGGAACTCCTTGCCAAACCCATCGCGGCGGGGCAGGTATTGGCGGTTGAAATCGCGGTGATTCCGGACGGCGCGGAGAAAGATGCCAAGGCTATCAACACCGAATTAGACAAAGGAATCGAGCACAACCTGGACGCCGCGTTGATTGCGAAAAAGCTCCGCGACTCAGTGAAATACAAGGTAAAGAATTCCGTGGTGACGCTTTCCGGCGAGGTCGGATCACAGGCGACACGCGCGATGGCGGAACAGTTGGCCGCGGCAGTGCCGTATGTGACGCAAGTCGTGAATACCTTGCAGGTAAAGAACCAAAAAGCAACGTCGACGAACTGAGAATCTCCCTGATAAAAAGAGTGATGACGAGCGCGGAAGAGGCAATCGAATGGTTTGGCGGGCTCAGTCTGTTTGCCGGTCAAGTGCTGCGAGATGCGTTCCGTAGACCGTTTGAGTTCACCGAGTTTCTTAGACAGGTCTTCGAGATCGGCTGGCGTTCGGCTCCGCTCATCGTACTTTCGGGCCTCGCGGTAGGAGCCGTGCTTTCCATGCACACAAGGTCCACGCTCGAAAGATTCGGAGCCGAATCGATGATTCCAACGGCGCTCGCCTTCGCCTTAGTCAAGGAGACGGGGCCGTTGGTGACCGGTCTGTTGATATCGGGCCGGGTGGGCGCCGGCATTGGAGCGGAACTCGGGGGGATGCGGGTCACCGAGCAGATCGACGCGCTGGAATCCCTCGCGGTGGATTCATTCAAATATCTGGTGGTTACGCGAGTCGCCGCGGCGGTAGTTTGCCTGCCGCTGCTGACTGTCCTGATGAACTTTTCCGGACTTTTGGGAGGTTTCTTCGCGGAGGCGGCGATCTCGGGGGCTTCCTTCGCATTCTATTTCCAGACGGCCTTCAGTAGCTTGGCGTTCTCCGACTATATTCCTCCCACGCTGAAGACGATGGTGTTCGGCTTTCTCATTGGCTCGACATCTTCGTACCTCGGCTATAACGCGACAGGGGGCGCCGAGGGCGTCGGACGGGCATCCACGCAAAGCGTGGTTCTTTCTTCGATATTTCTTATCGTCGCCAATGTGATTCTGGTCAAGGGCATATTCTTTCTGTATCCCGGGAGCGGTTCATGAGCGTTCCCATTCACCGCGGCCAGGATGTAAGTCAACCGGCGATTGTCGTGGAGTCGGTGTCGAAGTCATTCGGATCGCGCACTGTTTTGAATGATTTTTCATTCACGGTGCCCGCAGGCACTACTTTTGTACTTCTTGGCCGCAGCGGCACCGGTAAGAGCGTGACGCTGAAGCTAATTTGCGGGCTCATCAAGCCGGATGCCGGCACGGTGACTGTGAACGGTGCGGACATTACGAAACTTGAAAGCCGTGAATTGGCGGAAACGCGCAAGCACATGGGATTTCTGTTTCAAAGCGCCGCATTATTTGATTCCATCTCGGTTGGGGAAAATGTCGCTTTTCCGCTTCGCCGCCATACGAAGAAGGCGGATGCGGAGATCCGCGACCAGGCGCAAGCCTTACTGGAAAAACTCGGGCTGGGCAAGGAGTATGACAGCATGCCCGGCGACCTATCCGGCGGTATGAGAAAACGCGCCGGAATCGCGCGCGCTTTGGCCGTGGACCCGTCGATCCTTCTGGTCGACGAACCCAGCGCCGGGCTTGATCCCATTACGTCACGAGAAATCGACGAGTTACTCATCGAGATAGGGGCGAATCGTCAGGCGACACTCGTGGTAGTTACTCATAACATGCCGAGCGCCCGGCGTATTGCCGATCAGATGGCGTTTCTGGACGAGGGCCGGCTGTTGGCGCAGGGAACAGTGGAAGAGATGGAACGAAGCGAACATCAACTGGTACGCGATTTTATGAAAGCTCCGCAGGGTGGATAAGTATGGAAACAACAAGAAAACTGATTGTCGGAATTTTCGTTGGGGCCTGTCTGCTACTTTTTGGCGTAGGGCTTTTCCTGATTGGCAACAGCAGTCAATTGTTCGCGCAGTCATTTAAGGCGTATGCTGAGTTTTCGAAGATCACCGGGATACAAAACGGCAGTAAAGTCCGCGTGGCGGGGATGGACGCCGGGACGGTGACGCGGATCGAAGTACCTCCGCAACCCGACGCCAAATTTCGAGTCCATTTTCGAATTGTCGAAAAGCTGCACGGGATTGTCCGGCAGGATTCGGTCGCCACCATTCAAACGGATGGCCTTCTGGGCAACAAATTTCTACAAATCGACGCTGGATCGGCGGGCTCCCAGCTTGCGGGAAATGACTCGATGATCCGTTCCAAAGAGCCTTTCGATTGGGGCAATCTTATGGACGAGATCAATGATGTCGTCAAGCAGGTGAGCGGGATCATGGGAACCGTAAAAGACCAGATCGCCTCTACATTGACGCAGATTGAAGGCACGGTTAAGTTAGCCAATGTCTTGATCAAAGACGCGACGCCGGAGGTAAAGAGTATTCTCGCCTCCTCCAAACAAATCAGCCGGAACCTCGATCAGATCATTGACGGCGTGCAGGAGGGCAAGGGCGCATTGGGCGCGTTATTCAAGGACAATGAGCTGCAGGCAAGCGTGAAGCGGAGCGTGGAGAAGACGGAGAAGGCTATCGACAATGTCCGCGATGTTACTGCCGGGACGAAGAAGATCGTCGATAAGGTTGCGGAGAGCGATATCGTCCCCGAAATCCAGCGAGCGGTAAAGAACATGCAACAGATTACGGTGCAGGTGAGGGCCGCCGTGGACAAGTTTGAGTCGGCTTCGGGCGAAGGCGGCGTAGCCGAAAATCTCCAGCGGACGCTGGTGGGCGCGCAGGAGGCAATGTCCGATCTAGCCGACGACACCGAAGCACTGAAGCACAACTTCCTATTTCGGGGTTTCTTCAACAGGCGCGGATTCTTTGACCTTGGCGCATTGACGACGCCGGAATATAAGGCGCCGAGTTTCGGGAAGGGATTCAAGCGACACCGCTTGTGGATAAGCAGCGTCGACCTATTCGAAAAGAATGCGAAGGGCGAGGAAGCGCTGTCACGCGAAGGAAAGTTGAAGCTTGACGAAGCAATGACCGAGCTTATGGCATTTCCGCGCAATGGGCCGCTGATGGTGGAAGGATTCACCGGGCAAGGAACGGTTTCACAGGTTTACCTGACGGGCCGGCGCCGGGCCGTTCTCGTGCAGGCGTATCTGATCCTTCGATTCCGGCTGCGTCCGGCCTACGTCGGTGTGGTTTCAATGGGCGCGGAACCGCTGGCCCCGGGAAGCGGTCCCGAGATCAAAGAAGGCGTGGGGATTGTTTCTTTCTATAAATAGAGCGGGGGGCGAGGTGTTCGTGGAAATGCGCGCCTCGATTCCTGCTTCCCGGCCGGTGCCGTTTACGGAAGCGGGCTGCACCGTTTCGGGGGTTTTCCTGAACCGCGCAGACGTAGCCGACTCCCTCACGGTCGCGGCTCGGTACCGGGCGGTTGGTTCTTGCCGCTTCCGTGTTCGCGGATCCAGTTATCGACAAAGTCGCGAAGGGACAGGAGTTTTTCTTTGAACTCGTCCTTGGCTTCGGGGATTTCGACTCGGTTCTTAAACCGGGCCTGGACTTTGGCAAGCTCGTTCATTGCCCGGTCCAGGGGATGTTCGAGCGGCGGTTCTGCGATCTCGGCTATGTTCCATTCGCGGGCGAAGCGGCGAACTTCCTCCTTCCAGCTTTCGGGCGCGGCGGTGCTGGCGCCGACCATGCTGGCGTGTCTGGCGAGGTCGCTGTCTCCCCGGCCTTCTGCTTGTCGAGCGACTTCGCCGGCGGCTTGCTTGAGGCTCATCGTCCTGTGAATCGGGGCTTGAGCCGGGGTTGGTGTTTGCTCCATGAGGAATTTCCTTTCGACGTCTACGCCGGGGCGGGCTCGGGGGCGGGATTGTCGTTCTTCCCGCCGCGTTCGCGAATCATTTTGCCCCACATGTCGATGAGGGCGTCGAGCTTGCCCTGCGTCTCGGCGCTCTTTACCGAGAGTTCGTTGATGTGCTGTTCCGTCGTCGCCTGACTCTCCGTCAGTTTCGCCTGACTCTCCGTCAGTTTGACCTGGGCCCCGGCGATTTTGCCAATTTGCAGCTCCGCCGCAGTCTGGGAAATGGCTAGTTCGGTCATGAAAGAAGTGAGTGCATTCAGCTTTTTGTCCTGATCTTTTTTTAGTTCGAACAGCGCGTGAACATCCGTGTCCCGCTTGCCCACCTGGGCGACGATGCGCTGTATCTCTTCCATCCGGTGTTGCTGGCTGATATTGAGGGCGGCGAAGGCCGTGTGGCTGTCTGAGGCAAAGGCGGCCAGGGCCTTGGCCAATGTTTCGTGCGCGGCTTCGATGCGTTCGAAACGGCGGTCTTCGGGGGATCGCTCCTGGGACATTGTGCCCTCCTTTGGCGTGGCAACGCGGGTAGCTTTGATTATAGGGGTTTGGTCGCGCCTGGCGGGCGGCACCGCCAGAGCCAGCGATATTTGCGGCTGCAAAAGCTACTCGCGCGGTTAGGAATCGCGAAACCGCGGCCGGGTCATCCGTTGCGGGAGATGGATGCGCGGGGGCTACTTAATGGGCTCGGAGGCGTTTCGCTCGGTTTTGCTGAGCAAGTCGAGGATTTTTTTCATGTCGTCGGCGTGTTCTTCTTCGTTGGCGAGGATTTTCTCGATTGCCCTGCGGGTGGTTGGGTCGTCGTCACCGAGGTATTTGATGATTTCGTTGTAGGACTCGATGGCGATGCGTTCGGCGACGAGGTCTTCGCGGACCATGTCGAGGAGCGACTGGCCTTCGACGTACTGGGAATGGCTGCGCATGGCGAGGCCTTCTGGATTAAAGTCGGGTTCGCCGCCGAGTTGGGTGATGCGTTCGGCGGCAACGTCAGCGTGGCCTTGTTCTTCCTTGGCGTGTTCGAGGAACTCGGCGGCGACGGCCTGGGCGTGGATGCCGGTGGCCATGTAGTAGTGCCGTTTGTAGCGGAGAACACAGACGAGTTCCGTCGCCAGGACTTCATTGAGAATCCTGATGACAGTCTTGCGGTCTGCCTTGTAGCTATCGGTCACGGCACCCATTTCCATGTGCTTGCGGGCGCGGCGGCGGAGTTCTTCAACGTCGGTTACAAACGGATGGGACGGCGCTTTGGCCTGTTTGGTTTTCATAGTTCCTCTTTAAGCTTTACGAAAGGCGAATGCAGACCTTTCGAACTTCGATTCTTTGCAATAGGGGCGATTCGATGCGGAAGGCACCGGCGAAGCGGGGAGTTGCGATGGGACGGGACGGCCGAATTATGGGCTTAGAACCCGGTGGAACCGATGGCCTGTGCCGGATACGGGACGGGTCCATAAGGAGCGCAAACAGGATCACGAGCCCTTTTATGAATCGGCCAAGATGCATAATCTGTTGCGTTGCACGTGGAATACCAATTCAGGCGTTGGTGCTGTGACGGCGGCGGACCGCTCCCTTACGGTCGCGGCTCGGTAACGCGGGCGGCTCGGTAACGCGGGCGTCCCGCTCCCTTACGGTCGCGGCTCGGTATCGGAGGGCTCGGTATCTCAGGAACGAATTCATTTGGTCGCACCAGTCGTCTCGTCGGACGAAGTAATTGCCCGGGCTCCGGTTTGGGCGAGGAGTTCTTTGGCGCGGGCGACTTCATCCTCAGACCGGCAGTGTACGGTGACGAGAATGCCGCCCTCCTGGATTTGGCCTACGTAGCGTCTGGCGGCGGGGTCCGGCGGGCCGGCGGCGTCGACGGCGTCAATCGCGCCGCCGACCACGCCTCCGGCGCCCATACCGGCGAGCGCGCCAAGGAACGGGGCAGCCGCCAGAGGACCGATACCGGGGATGGCGAGCGCGCCGATGCCGGCGACGAGACCGAGGGCACCGCCAATGGCGACGCTGGAAGTAACGACGGCGGTGCTGTTGCCGGCGCGGGCATCCCGGTCATGAGAGATGTCTTTGGAGCCAAGAATATCGGGCGAGAGAATCGAGACATCGTCCTTCGAAAACTCCGAAGTAACGAGGCGTTCGACGCTTCGATCCGCTTGCTCCTGATCGTAGAAAACACCGAATACCGCAATCACCTCACCCTCGGTGAGCGGCCTGGAGATGCTTGAAACGTGGATGCCATCGCCGGCCTTCACTCCCGTCAAGTTGACGGTCCAGCCGGCGTATAGACGCAAGGCCGGGAACTCCTGATTGGCCAGCTTGTGGACCACGCCTTTGCTGACGAACACGAATTCCGCGCCGTCGTCGACGCAAGCCAGCGTACATTTGCGGGCGGACATTTTAATGTTGGTGCCGGGGGCAATTCTATGGTGCGATGGACCACAAAAACTGTCGCTGATATGTCCGGTCCAGGTTTGAACGACGGGTTCCAGGGTGGAGGGTAAAAACGGGGAGGATGTCTCGGTCATTTTGATACTCATATGGTTTAACAGTGCAAGTGCAGGGCCAATTACCGCGCCTGTTTCCGGTGACAACGGTGACCAAAGACAGTCAGGTGACCGCGGGACGTTACAAGAGCGGCCAGGCGTTGGGGTTATGCTTTGAGAAACGCCAGAAGATCCGCGTTGAGAATGTCCTTGTGGGTGGAGCAGAGGCCGTGCGGGGCTCCGGAGTAAATCTTCAATGTCGACCCTTTGATGAGCTTGGACGATGGCAGGGCGGAGGAGGCGAGCGGCACTATAAGGTCATTCTCGCCGTGGATGATGAGCGTGGGAATGTCGAACTTCTTGAGATCCTCGGTGAGGTCGGTTTCCGAGAAGACCCGGATGCAGTCGTATGCGCCGATGAGACCGGCTTGCATGCCTTGGAGCCAGAAGGAATCGCGGAGACCTTGGGATGCCATATCGCCGTAGAAAGGCAAGGAAACATCCTGGAAAAATTGGGAGCGATCAGAATGGACCTTGGCGCGAATTTCGTTGAAGACTTCGATCGGCAAACCGCCGGGGTTATCGGCGGTTTTGAGCATTAACGGGGTGACTGAACCAATGAGCACGGCTTTGGCGACGCGTTTGGCGCCGTGGCGGCCGATGTAGCGGGCGACTTCGCCGCCGCCGGTGGAGTGGCCGATCAAGGCCGCGCCGCCGCAGCCGATGGTTTCGATGAGGGCGGCGAAGTCATCGGCATAGGTATCCATGTCGTTGCCTGTCCAGGGCTGGCTGGAGCGGCCGTGGCCGCGGCGGTCATGCGCAATGCAGCGGAAGCCGTTGGCGACGAGGAATAGCATTTGATCTTCCCAGGCGTCGGCGGAGAGGGGCCAGCCGTGGCTGAAAAAGACGGGTTGGCCTGTGCCCCAGTCCTTGTAATAGATGGTTGTGCCGTCGCTGGCGGTTATGGTGGGCATGCAAGTTATTCAGCAAGCCAGTGGCCACTAATGTGCAGCGGGAGTGAGCATGAAGAATCAAGACGAACAGGGAATTGAACCGGTTGCCGAGGTGGAAAGGCCAGAGAAGGGGATGGGGCCTGGGTCTGCCGGGCAGTCCGGGGATACGCAGGGGTTGTCGAATGTCGCGGAGGCGGATTCCGAGAGCGTGGCGGAGTTGGCAGAGGAGGGGCAGTATTTGGAGGCGGAGTTGATTATGGGGATGGAGGATACGCCGGAGGGAGAGGTGCGGGAAGTGCGAACGAAGCAGGTTCCCCAGGACGATGTGCCGTTGGAGTATCTGAATCAGGATTAGATGATGGCGGCCAGCCCTCCCAACGAGCGATGGCGACGGGGCCGGCTGAGCGATGACGGATTGGATGAGGCGGAGGAACGAACGGGCGACGGGATCGGCGACGGCGGCGATGCCGGGGAAGAGCCAGCCCTTATTAGGCGGCGCGGCGCATCAGGCGAACGGGGAGCGTGATGATCCGTCCGATTACCTCCAACACACCGCCGACAGCAATTCCGACCGGTGCGTGTCAAGAACTTTGAGACACTCGGCGAAATAATTTAGTGAGTTTTCCTTTCTGTAGTAGTCGATGAGTCGGGCTTATTGATCCAGACTTTTTCCGGGAGCGGGTTGACGACCGGAGCTTTGCGGACAAACCGTTCCGG
>SHUN01000093.1 GCA_009697495.1 Bryobacterales bacterium
GCTTCATGGATTGCTGCCATTCCGGCACAAATACAAGGCTGTTCGGCGCGACACCGCCGTCACTGCCCGCCGGCACAAAGGCGCGGTTTCTGCCGGTTACCGGCGAGATGGTGGCGGCGCATATGCGCTTCCGGTCCAGCCACCCGGAGGAACCCGCCTCCGCGCGAACGGCGGCAACCATGCGCGAGGTTAACTTCGCGGCCTGCCTGGAAAACGAATCGGCGCTGGAATCCAATGGTTCGGGAGAGTTCACGAAGCGGGCTGTGTCCATATTGCGGGCAGGGTTCGCGGATTTAACAAATCAATTGTTTCAGGATCGAGTCGTCGACGCCTTCGGCCCTACCCCTCGACAGAATCCACTCTTCGACGGCGGGACCGGCGCCAAGGATCGTCTGTTTCTCGCTCCCCTGGGAGCGTCCACGGCGGCGGGCAGTGCGCCGGGCGACATTGCGAGCCGTTTGGAAGCCATTGAGGCGCGTCTCTCCCGGTTGGGTGTTTAGGCGATGAGCACCTATGAAATCCGGCCCGGGGTTGCCGAACAGTCCAGGGTCCGCGCTTACGAGCTACGGCAGGGTGATCCGGCGGTGCGTCCGTTGCGTGTCTATGCGGTCGATCCATCGGTGTCGAAATCAGACGGAGCGACGGTGGTGTTGCGAGTTCCCTACGAACCGTTGACGCCTGGGCCGACGGGTTTCCTCTTCGAGGTGGAATGCCGGGACGGCGATACACAATTGGCGCCCTTGGACCTGGAGGACCCACGGATTCTTATCCAATCCGGTATTGCTCCCTCCATCGGGAGCGCGGCTTTTCACCAGCAGATGGTCTACGCGGTGGCGTCGAGCGTTTACGCGACGTTTCGGGAGGCGCTGGGCCGGCTGATTGCCTGGGCATTTGACGAGGACTCTAAAACGAGAACGGGCCGGCTAATTTTGCGCCCGCATGTATCGGCAGAATGCGGCAACGCGGCCTACGACCGGGCTCGCCGCGAGATCCGTTTCGGCTACGTGGAAGATCCGCGGATGCCGGGGGCGGGTCGGGTGTTCGCCTGTCTTTCGCACGATATCATCGCGCACGAGATGACCCACGCCCTGATAGACGGACTTCGCTCGCGATTTACGATACCCACCAATCCGGATGTGCTCGGCCTTCATGAGGGATTGGCCGATCTGGTGGCGCTGTTTCATCGCTTCTTGCAGAAAGAAGTGGTGACGGGCCAGATCCGGCGTGTGGGCGCGAGCGTGGGGAATTCTCCGCTGCTGACAGAATTGGCGGCGGAGTTTACCAAGGCAGCGATGCCGAATGGAGCGAGGCGGTCGGCCGTGGCTCCGGACGGCGGAAAACAGATATATCGCAGCGACATGGAGGCCCATGAAATGGGGGCGGTGCTGGTATCGGCCATCTTCGATGCCTTCGTGAACATTTTCCGGCGAAAAACGGAGCGTTACGTGCGCCTGGCGGGACCGCGGGCGGAGGGGTTCCTGCCGGAGGAGCTGATTCAAATACTCGCCGATCAGGCGACAGCGCTGGCGCGGCAGTTCTTAAATATCTGCATTCGCGCGATCGACTATTGCCCACCGGTGGATGTCGAATTGGGCGAATATTTGCGGGCGCTACTGACGGCCGACTACAATCTTGTCCGCGACGACCCATGGGGCTACCGGGAGACTATCATTCGCTCTTTCGCCGAGCATGGTATCTTTCCGCGAGACGTGCTGGCGATGTCGGAGGACGTGCTGCTGTGGCGCGGACCAAGCAGGAGGTTCCTGCGCATCGAACGGTTAAGCTTTAGTTCGTTGCGTTTTAACGGAGATCCATCGGTACCGGCATCGGCGGAGGAATTGAATCGGCAGGCGGCCGCACTGGGAGACTATTTGATGGCTTCGACCGATATCGCCGAATTTGGACTCATGGCGCCGGATGGGCTGGTGGATCCTCCCGCAATTCAATCGATCCGGACCTCACGCCGTTTGGGGCCGGACGGGCAAGTACTCTTCGATCTGATCGCCGAAGTAACGCAGCGGCGAATGGTTATCGACGAATCGAGCGGAGTGAAAACGAAGTTTATGGGTGGATCGACCCTGGTGATTGGGCCTCGCGGGGAAATCCGGTTCGTGATTTCGAAAGGAATCGACAACGCCCCACGAATGGCGCGGCAACTGAAACATCAGATGAATTCTAGAATGTGGAAGGCTGAATCAGATGGACAGTATCATCTGACTGGGGCGCCCTTTCAGTTGATTCACCGGCAGTGAATCAACGTGGTTTTGCGCCTATCTAGATAGACCTTCATGCCTCGCTGGCCGGCAAGTTGAAGGATCGTCTCAAGCCGGTCCACCATTGGGGTCGCTCGAATCCGGCTTCAGCGACCCAACCGAGACCACCACAATCGTGTTCATGCTGATCTGCCGCATCCGGTCAAACGCAAGACTCCATTGCGCCTCGCCGAAATTGCGGTAAAAGTTCTGGAATGACCCCATCAGCGGGTAATCGCTGGCCGCCAGCGGACTGTAAAATGTAAGCCTCCTCGCTGTTTGGTGTGGGTAAGGATGGGCGTGAGGGAGTGCCGGGTTCGCTTCTTGGAGTTTGCAGTTGGAAACGACAATATCGCCGTCGCCCGCCATTTCCACGGCCGGTCTTGCGGACCGAATGCTCTTGGCACTACCAGCTACTTCGGCGCTGGCGAACGTAAGCCGGCTCTGCTACCCACAGGAAACAGCGAAGATCGGGTTACCACTGCAAGCGCAACGTCAACTGCGTGGTCCGCGCGCCGCTTCCGGAATTTCGCGTGCTCAGGATTCCGTCCCCGCTGATCGAGTTCGGATTGTTCGGGTGATTGAAGCTGTTGAACATGTCGATGTTGAACCGCAACACCAGGCTCTCCGTCAGGTTCACGAATTTGAACAGCGACGCGTCCATGCCCCACTGCAGCGGGCCCGGCAGATACTGGTTACGCCACGGGTGCAGTCCGTTGTCGAACGTCGTGCGTTGCACCGTGCCGTTGCGCAGCGGAATCCACACGGTGTTCGAATCCCAGAACTGCGACACGACCGTTCCAGCCGGAGCGTTCGCCGGTAGCGCCGTCGATCCCGCCGGGACCAGGGGCTGCGCGGCCGACTTGTAGTTGGCCGGTACGCCCATCACGCCGTTGGGCCGTCCGTTGCGGTCGACGCTGTTGATGAGGTTCGCCGGGATGTAGCCGTTCCACCAGAGGTATCCGGGATTGCACCGTCCGCTGCGGCAATCCTCGATCGGATACTTGTAGTCGTAGCGTTCGATCGTGTTCGGGCCGTTCGGAAAGATGTTCGTGGGCAGCGTGAAGAAGAAGCTCCGCAGGTTGCCCATCCCCGCGGCCTGCCAGCCGCCGATGAGCTTGTCGACGATGCCGCTGGCTTTCCCCCCGTATTTCTTGCCCTTCCCGAACGGCAGGTCGGCGACGAAGTTCCACCTTACGCGATGCTTCGGGATTTCGAAGTCGCGCCGATATTGCAGGAAGCGTATGCGCTCGTCGATGTTTTCCGGAACGGCCCCCGGCATATATGTGTTCAGGCTGCCGACGAAGTCGTTGCCCTCCTGTCCGCCGTTCATCATCGTGTTCCCCAGCAGATAGAAAATCTGATACGCGAACCCGCGTTCGTAACGGCGCTCGAGTTCGAATTGCGCGCCGTTGAATCGCGACCGTCCCTTTGCCGTGAACTCGTTGATGCTGCCGTAGGTCCTCTGATCGTAGGCGCGCGTAGCGACGCTGGCGAACTCGCCCGTCGGCTGCGGCTCCAATCGCGTCGCGAACCAGATGTAGGCCGGTGTCGCTTCGTTGTGCCTCACCCAGATTTCCTGATTGCCGCTGTAGTTGCCGATATAGGAAACTCGCGCGACGGTCGCCGGCATCACTTCCTTCTCGATTGTGAGGTTCCAGTCCTGCACCCGGCCGTCCGGCTGGTTCAAGCCGCGGAAACTCCCCGTCGCGAAACCGCGCGGCAGCGTCCTCACGTCATTGATGTTGATCGCATCCGCGCTGTTCACGCCCGCGACGATCGTCGGGCGCGAGCGCAATCCGTACGCGGGCAGACCGTCCGGCGACTGCACCGTGTTCGTCAGGCTGTTTGAGAAGCTCGCGCGCGAAGGCGCGCCGCCTTGCGACCCTCCCCAGGAGCGGTAGGGAATCGGATAAGTGGAGATTCGGTATCCGCCGCGCATCACGAACGACGAAACGCCGGAACCGCCGCGATAGGCAAATCCGAGGCGTGGCCCAAAGTTGTTGTAGTTCGTATTGATCAGCGCCTGCGGTATCCCGGCGTCCTTCCAAGTGATCACGCGGCCGCCTTGCGCTTCGATCTGGCGGACCACTTGCGGCAACAGCGCGCCGCTCTGGTACATCGCATCGAGCTCGTTGCCCACCACGTAGGCGCGGTCCTTGAGTGAGAAACCGAAGAATGTGTTGGTCCTCTCCCTCACCGGCGGCCGGAACTCGTAGCGCAATCCCAGGTTCAACGTCAGCCGCGGCGTCACCTTCCAGTTGTCCTGCAGGTACGGCGAATACTCCTTGCCGACCATCAACATGTAATTGCGCCCATACGCGCTTGCGTAGTTCATGACGCCGAAGAACATGTTCGCCAGGTCGTTCCCGGTGAACGGCACCGCCAGCGGATTCACCGCCGCCGACGTCGTATCGAACAGCGAGGTCGCCTGCGTGTTCCAGTTGTGATCGACCGTCGGCGGGAAGTTGTTCATGTTGAGCGAATCGCGGCGATAGTGGAATCCGAACTGGAACTCGTGCTTACCGGCGACTTTCGTTCCGTTCAATTGCAACTGTGTATACCACGAGGGCGAATCGAAAATGTTGTCCCGGTAGTATCCGTAGCCGGGAATGCCCGCGCCGGTCAACTGCGGATAGGTGACGGACTTGAATGGGTTGGGCAATCCCATCTGTGAGGAGTAGTCCGTCTTGCCGTCGCCGTTGCCCCGAAGCTGATTGTCGCGCGTGACGCTGACCATCGTTTCGACGAACAGCGTCGGCGAAAACGTGTGGAGCAGCGTCGCTGAAAGAGACTTGTTCGGAGCCGTGCGATTGGTAGCGCCCGCCAACCGGTCCGTCATGATCTGGCCGGCGTATTGATACAACTGCTTTGCATGGCTTTGCGTGTAACGCGTAAAGAACGAAGTGTTTGACGAGAAGCGGTGATCGATACGGGTGCTCGATGTCCAGTTGTTGGTCCAATTCGGCGAAGGACCGGACCAGTTGAAGTCGATCAGCGGGTTGACCTCCGGCAGCGTCGGCAACGGCGTTACCGCGAACAGCGCTTTGGCCAGCGGGCTGATGCGGCTGGGGTCCACCGTGTTCGGGACGTTATTGTGCGCAACCTGCTGGCGTTCCCATGTGACGGGGTTCGTCGTCCACGGATCATATATTCGGGACTGGCGGCCCTGCGCATCGACCAGGCCCCGGAAATCGCCGCGGCGCATCGCTTCGGTGGGTACGCGCCACTGCAGTGTGCTTGGGCTGATGGTGCGAGAAGCTTCCCACGCCGAGAAAAAGAACGTCCGATTGCGGCCGTCGTAAATCTTCGGCAGATACACTGGTCCGCCGGCCGAGGCGCCGAACTCGTTCCGGTTCAGGAACGGCGCCTTGGTGTAGGTATCCTGTCGCTGGCGCGCCTTGCCAATGGCGTTATTCCGATTTGTTTCAAACAAAGCGCCGTGGAATTGATTCGTCCCGCTCCGGCTGGAAACCACCAGCGTCGCCGGGCGCGTGTACTTCGCCGAAGCGCCGTTGATTTCGACTTTGAATTCTTCCACGGCGTCCAGTCCGGGCGGCCGCTGCTGAGACCAGCCTTCCCAGGCCTCATTGTGCTGCGTGCCGTCGAATACGAACACCATCGTTCCCATACGCATGCCGTAGGCGCGCATCCCCGCGTTGGCGCTCGTTTCGACGCCGGGCACGGTGGCGTACATCAGGCTGGTAATCGCCCGGCCATTGATCGGCAATTGTTGGATGCGCTGGCGCTCGAGCACGTGGCTGATCGACGGCTTGTCGGTGGTAATCAGCGGCGTGACGTCCCTGACTTCCACTTCGGTGGCCGTCTGTCCCACCGAAAGCACCGGCTCAAGGTTCACGTCTTGCTGCAACTGGACCTGCAGAGTCGCCTCGTACTTCTGCATTCCCGGAGCCTCGACCACGATGCGATACGGTCCAGGGATGACGCCCGGCACAACGAAGATGCCGGACTCGTTCGTCAACGACCGGCGCGTATCGTTTGTGTTGCTGTTGGTCAGCGTAACGCCCGCCCCGGGAAGGACCGCGCTGGTGATGTCGCGGACCACGCCGCGCACGGTGCTGTTGGACGCCTGCGGCCATGCCTGGAGCGCGATGGCGGCTGTGAGTACGAGACGGAGCAGTGTCATCGGTCGTATCCTTATTTTGGACTTACACGCGATTTTGGACTTACACGCGGCGCTAATACTACATTGAGATTCGTTAAACAACCGAATTGCAAAAAAGAATTGGAAGCAAAACTGCCGATACGCGAAAGGAAATTTCACAACTCCGTCCACGCATCGCGCCTACCACGGTGCCGTGTTACTGAAAAATCCGATGCCGGAATTGTCCGAACCCCGCGCCAATCAGCCCACCCGGCCAAGCGCATAACAAAATCTAACCTCTCCGCGACGCCGGTCTTGGGCTACCCCCATCGCCAGCCATCCGCACTAGCTCTTTGACAATCGAATATCAATAAGGCGCCCAGCCACCGCTCGCCTACCCGAAGTGTCTTCGAAACCCGATTCCTCCCTCCAAAAGGCCAATAACTGCAACCGAACCCGCACTCACCGTAAAATAAAACATGCGCATCGCCCTCGGCCAGATCAACACCACCGTTGGCGATCTCTCCGGTAACGCCGCTCTCATGCTCCGCGCCGCCCGCCGCGCCGCCGAAGCCGATGCCGATGTTGTCGTCTTTCCCGAACTCTCGCTCCTCGGCTATCCGCCCCAGGATCTTTTGGACCGTCCCGCCCTCCTCGACCAAGCCCAACTGGAAATCCAGAAACTCGCCGCCGCCGCCGCCCCTCTCAAAATCTCCATCATCTGCGGTACCGCCGAACCCGTTGACGCCCTGGAAGGCAAGCGCATCTGGAACAACGCCGTCGTCCTCCGAAACGGCAAAATCCATTTCCGGCAGTCCAAAATGCTGCTGCCCAACTACGACGTCTTCGACGAGCAGCGCTACTTCCGCTCGGCCGAAAAACAAGACCTTCTCCAACTGGGCGCGAACGCCGTCGCCCTCACCATCTGCGAAGACGCCTGGAACGACAAAAACTTCTGGGACAAACGCCTCTACGCGCGTGACCCGGTCGACGAACTTGCCAAACAAGGCGCGCGCGTCCTCATCAGCATCAACGCCTCGCCCTACCACATGGGCAAGCGCGAACAGCGCCGCCAGATCTTCGCCAATATCGCCCGCCGCCACGGCATCCCGGTCGTTTACGTCAATCAGGTCGGCGGCAACGATCAACTCGTTTTCGATGGTTCCAGCTTCGCCATGGACGCAACCGGCAAGGTCATCGCCCAAGCCGCCAGCTTCGCCGAAGATCTGGTCATTGCCGATATCAACACCAACAAAGGCGATCTTCACGCCACCCACCCGATCGAAAACGACGCCACGTACGAAGCCCTCGTCCTGGGAACAAAAGACTACATCCGCAAATGCGGTTTCTCGAAAGCGGTGATCGGCCTCAGCGGCGGCATCGATAGCTCCCTGGTCGCCTGCATCGCCGTCGAAGCCCTCGGTCGCGAAAACGTCACAGGTATTGGCATGCCCGGCCCATACTCGAGCGATCACAGCGTCACCGATGCCCGCGCCATGGCCGACAAGCTCAACATCGGATTCGAAATCGTCTCGATCAACAAAGGCTGCGAAGCCGCCGGCGATGCCCTCGCCACCCTCTTCGCCGGCACGAACAGCGGCGTCGCCGAAGAGAACCTGCAGTCCCGCCTCCGCGGCCTCACCCTGATGGCCTTCTCCAACAAGTTCAACGCCCTCGTCCTCACCACCGGCAACAAGAGCGAAATCGCCGTCGGCTACTGCACCCTCTACGGCGACATGTGCGGCGGCCTCGCCGTCATCTCCGACGTTCCCAAAACGCTGGTCTACGAACTCTGCCGCGTCGCCAACCAGCGGCTCAACAACGCCATCCCCGAATCGGTTTTCACCAAACCCCCCAGCGCCGAACTCCGCCCCGATCAGAAGGACTCCGATTCCCTCCCCGAATACGAAATCCTCGATCCCCTCTTGAAGGCCTACGTCGAAGACTTCCTCCCGCCCGCCGTTATCGCCGAACGCCAAAACCTCCCCCTCGCCCTGGTCCGCGACATCGTCTCCAAAGTGGATCGCAACGAATATAAACGCCAACAAGCGGCACCCGGCCTCAAGGTCACCTCTAAGGCCTTCGGCATGGGCCGCCGCTATCCCATCGCGCAAAGGTATCGAGAATGAAAAAAATCCTCTGGGCCGCCGGACTCACCCTCCTCGCCGCCGCCGCCATGCTCTCCCAGCCTGAAGTTCGCGAAGTCGTCGGCGCCCTCTCCGACGGCCGTTTCTTCCTGCCAACGGGTCAAATCGTCCAACCCGCCGGCCGCCAGCTCCCCCTCGACACCTTTCCCATGGCCGCCGTTCTCACGCCCAATAAGCGCCATCTCCTTGTCCTCCACGGCGGTTACAACAAGCCCTCCGTCGCCGTCTTCGATCCCAAGACGATGACCGAACTCTCCCGCGTCCCCTTCGATGACGCCTGGCTCGGAATCGCCGTCCACCCCAAT
>SHUN01000094.1 GCA_009697495.1 Bryobacterales bacterium
TTGTTGCTGACGACGCCGAAGAGCGGCATCGGCGCCGTGGGCTGGATGATGATCAGGCCCATGAAGATAAGATGGCGCAAGTGTAACGCGCGCCGAAGTCCGGGAGCGGTGTCCATCGCTGTATTATCAACAATGGATGCGAAAAATGTGGCGACGCCTCTCCGGGGCTTGGCGAAAACGGCTCGATCAGCGGATCACCAAGGCGGGCTTGGCCTTCACCCTGGCTGTGCTGCTGACGGCAGCCGCCGCGTTCGTTTCAGCGAACAATTTGATCTTTCTTATCACGTCGGCATTGATGGCGACGCTGCTTGTTTCGGGCCTGGTGAATCGATTATCGCTCGCCGGGCTGGAGGTTGAATTTCATCCGCCGGAGCATCTTTTTGCGCGCGAACAGGCCACGGCGAAACTCGTTGTGCGCAATGAGAAAAGCTGGATGCCCAGCTTTGCCACGCGTCTGCAATCGATACATGCCGATGGCTTGACGCAGCCGCTCTTCTTTTCCATGATCGGCGGCGGTGAAGCGTTAACGGAGTATGCGGCCGTGCGATTCAGTAAACGCGGCCGGTACCGGGATAACTCGTTGGAGTTCACGTCGCGCTTTCCCTTCGGCTTCGCCGAACGGCGCGCGCGCGTGACGCTTCATGCCGATGTGCTGGTTTATCCGGCACTGGAACCGAAACCATACGTAGAGGATTTCCTGGCGCGGGTGGAGGGCGACATGCGGACCCGCCGGGCTGGGAGCGGGGACGAATTTTACCGGCTGCGTCCCTACACCGCGGCCGATGCGGCGCGCTCCATTGACTGGCGCTCGTCCGCGCGTCAGGGCGAGTTGCATGTCCGGGAAAACGCCCAGGAAGACGCGGTGACGGTGCATATCGTGATTGATCTGTTCGTCGGCGAAGCGGGAATCGAATGGTTGGAAAGCGCCCTGGAAACGGCCGCGTGGTTGAGCGCGCGGCTGGAGGAGGCGGGCGTGAGCTACTCCGTGCGAACGCAGGAGCGCGTGCTGGAAGTGCCGCGGGATGGGCATTTGTACACGGTCTTGCGGTACCTGGCCGTCGTCGAGCCGACGCCGTATGGAGCGACGCATGGACTGGAACGGGTCCTGCCCGAGGCAGGGGATGGGTATGTCCTGGTCCTGACATCCGACGTCACGCGCGTACCCGCGGGAGTGGGCGCGGTAACCGGGTCGTGATAACCTTAGGGTTCCAGATGAATTTAGGAATGTTAACCTTCGGCTGCTTGGCGGGCGTGCTGTCGGCGCAGCAGACGAAAGCGCTGGACCCGGTGCGAAGCGAGATCACCGTTAATGAAAAAATCGCGGCCGAGGCGCCGGCGTCGATCACGGTGCTCAACAAGCTGCAGTTACAAGCGACACCGGGAGTGAATCTGGACGACCGCTTGCGGTCTGTGCCGGGTTTCACGCTGTTCCGGCGGACTTCGAGTGTTGTCGCGAATCCAACCACGCAGGGCATCTCGCTGCGCGGATTGGGCTCGAGCGGGGCGTCGCGGACGCTGGTGCTTTGGGATGGCGTGCCGGTGAACGATCCCTTCGGCGGATGGGTGTATTGGACCCGATTCTCGCCGGAGGACATTGACCGGATCGAGGTCGTGCGGGGAGCGTCGACGAGTGTGTTTGGCGACCGCGCCATCGGCGGATCGATTCAACTATTTTCGCGGCCGGCCGAGCCGTGGCGCGTTCATGGAGCTTATGAAGGCGGCAATAAAAATACGCATCAACTCAGCGGCGGGTTCAGCCATTTGCGGCCGCGCTGGGCGATGAGCACACAGGGGCGGGCGTTTCGAACGGACGGATTTTTTATCATCGAGGATGGCCGGCGAGGCGCGGTGGACACGCGAGCCGGCGTGGACTTTGTGGCGGGAGACATCCGGCTCGATTATTTGGGCGCGAAGGACCGCTTCTTCTTGAAGTTCGACGCGCTGACCGAGGACCGGGCCAATGGCACCGTTGCCCAGCGGAATTCAACGAGCCTTGGAAACGTGTCGGGCCAGTATTTCCGCGAGGTTGGGAAGGACAGTTTGTCGCTCACCGCCTGGCATGGACAGGAAGAGTTTCATGCTAGTTTTTCGGTGATCGCGGCGAACCGGCAAACGGAACGGCTTTCGATGCGGCAACAGGTGCCGGCGGACGTGACAGGCGGGGCGGCGTTGTATCGCTTACAGCGCGGCGTCGCGAACGCGTTACTCGGCGGAGACTTCACGCGAGCGGAAGGCTACAGCGTGGAGACGACGCTCCCAACCGGATTCAGCAACCGGGGCGGCGTGCAATGGCAGCGCGGAGCGTTCCTGCAAACCGACGTGAAGGCGGGGCCGCTCAAGTTGTTCGGCGGCGGGCGCATGCATGCGGCGGGCAATCAGGGGGCGTTCTTTTCGCCCAGCGGCGGATTCGTGTTGGGCAAAAAACAGTGGCGGGGACGGGGCACGGTGTACCGGTCTTTCCGCGCGCCGACGTTGAATGAGTTGTACCGTGAGTTCCGCGTCGGGAATGCGGTAACCAGAGCGAACGATGCGCTAAAGCCGGAAATCGCTTTCGGTTCCGAGATCGGCGTGGATTTTTCGGGCGAAACAACGCGGGGAGGCGTGACGTTTTATCGCACGTCGTTGACGGATCTGGTCACGAATGTAACCTTGCTGTCGACGCCGGCGTTGATCGAACGCCAGCGGCGAAACGCCGGGGCGGCATTAACGCGGGGCGTTGAGGCAAACGTGACGCAGCGTTGGCGGGACTTGCGTTTGGAGTTGGCATGGCTTTATAGCGAGAGCCGGTTTGCCGATCGCCGGCGCATTCCGCAGGTACCGAAACACGCCGGAAATGCCATGCTGCTGTGGGCGAAGGGCAAGACGCTCGTCAGCGGGGGGCTGCGAAGTTTTGCGGCGCAGTATGAAGACGATTTGAATGTCTTCCGATTGCCGGGTTATGCCACGGTGCAATTGGCAATGCGTCATGGACTGACGGAGCAGGTGTCGGCGATCGCGTCGTGGGAAAACTTGCTGGACCGCCGGTTTTATACGGGATTCACGCCGGTGCCGATGATCGGCGCGCCGCGTTTGTGGCGAGCCGGGTTGCGTTGGGAAGGGCGCGTCCGCAAGTAGTTCAGCGCGGCTTGGGATCGGCCCTCAACGTCGTCCAAGGTCTCGCCGGCATGTCCCTCAAATAAGGCCGGGTCCAGTTGTTCTCCGGATGTTTGGCCAGATGCCGGGAGGCGCGGAACGGCGGTCCGCATTGCGGGCCGATGGCCCCGGAAAAGCTCATCTGCGATGCCATCCCAGCGTCCATCAGGCTCCGGCGAGGCCAAAGGCCGGGACCCAGGAAACGATGCCGCGGGGCGAGAGGTCGATGCGGCCACAGAGTGTCCGCTCATTCGGGTAGATCTTTCCGGTGAAACTGTCGACCGCGTCCCCGAGAAATCGTTGACCGGCCTTCACGTCGACGCGCCCTTTCCACTCCGCCATCAGCTGCTCCCAGCGGATACGGCGGGCATTGGCGCTGACGCTGCGATCCTTCCTGTTAAACGTCGTTTCTTCCTCGGCGAGTTTCTCGTTCACCGGGAAGTTGGACCCCACGAAGTAGCCATCGGCGCTGCGGCGCAACGTGACGTTTTTCAGCCCGAGTTCCAGGCTGGCGATCTCGCCGGTCTTGTTGTCGCCAACGAGCCAGTTGTTTGCGTAGCCGCCATTATTGCCTTCAATCATGATGCGGGCGAACTCATCGATGGACGAGGCGTACTGCATCGCCTTCCGGGCGCGGATGAACTCCGGGATGCCATCGGGGTCAAATCCGGAAAATTGGCTGATCGTGGTTTCGGTAATCATCATACCCGCCGAATTGACGCCGAAATCGTCGGCGCTGTGAATCACTCCGGGCAGGCCATCCATGAAAATCCGGTTGCCGCGTTCCGGCACAATGTCAAAGACGATGTTCCAGCGCTGGCCGTCGAGATAGCCAGTCCAGGCGTTGTGACCCATCACAATCTTGCCGTCCTTGGTGTAGTCGCCGGTAGCGATAAACGCGCTGCAGCGTTCGGGGACGGACACAGGCTTTTGATGCTCAGCGTCCGGCTGTTTTTTGTCCCAGTAAGGAACGTAGTAGGGCCCCAATTCGAGAAAGGCGTTCAGGGCGACGACGTCCCAGATGTCGAGACGAACACTGCGCGAGAGCAAGCCGTCGACGATGCCGTTCAGTTCGTCGCGGTACTCTGGCTCGACCTTGGGCCACAAAACTTCTTCGGCGGCTTTACGAAAAAACTCCCAGTCTTTCTTCGTGTCGTGCTCGAGTTCGAGCGCGATCACTTTTTGCAGTTCAGCGATTTCTTTGGCCAGCAGGTTGCCATGCTGGTAGCCGATTTCAGCGGGCGTCCCCTCCAGATGGATCTGAATCCACCCTTGGACGGGCGGTTTTCGAAACGCTTTGCGGAGAACGGCGTCCGGGTTTTCAGGAGCTGCCGCAAGCGGCAACGCGAGGCTGGAAAGACAGGCGGCGAGGGTAGCAATCACGAACCGAAAACTCACGATATCTCCTGAAGGTCGTATTTAGTATATGAGGTTCAGTACACTGAAAAAGATGAAGATTCGATTGGCCGCGGCTTTTCTTATAGTCGGCGGCGTATTCTCGCAACCCATTCGGCCGCAGGAAAGCCGCCAGATTGAAATCGATCCGAGCCGTCCGCGCGAAGTCGTGGCGACGCTGGACGGCCAGGATATTACGGCGGAGGAGTTCCAGCAATTAATCATCGCCATGGATCCGAAGGCGAAAGAGGCTGCCCGGAACAGCGCACCGGAAATGTTGCGCTACGTCGGGTGGCTGCGGCGCATGGGGGCGGAGGCGGAGAAACGCGGGTTGCCCGCGCAGAGCCTCCTGAAGCTGCAATTGGAAATGACGCGCATTCAGCTTTTGTCGAATGCCCTGATTCAGCAGCACGAGATGGAAGAAGTGGTGACGCCATTCGAGCAGCGCGGCTATTACCAGGCGAATCTGGCTTCGTATTCGGCCGTGAACGTAAAGCTGATCTATCTGCCGTTCACGAACGAAACCGAAGAGTTGCAAGCCAAGCGGAGGATGGAGGAGATTCATAAGAAGCTCCAGGGCGGAGCGCCGTTTGTCGCGATGGTGAAGGAGTATTCCAAGCACGCGGAGTCCCGTGAAAAAGACGGCGATTATGGCGAAATCCGAATGGCTGACGAAATTCCGCAAATCGTGAAGGATGTGGCGTTCGGCTTGAAGGACGGAGCGTATTGCCCGCCGTTCCGGCTGCCAAACGGCTATTACATCTTTCAGCGGACGGGTGTGAAGGTGGATGCCTATGAAAAAGTTAAGGATCCGATCTTCACCGAGATCAAACAGAAGCGAAATCTGGAATGGGTGGAAAAGCATCGTAAAGAGGTGGTGGTGACGATGAAGCCGAAGCCCATGCTGGAAGGCCAGCCGGTTTCGCCGGCGGAAATCGAGGCTTATCTCGGCGCGATGGACGAAAAACTGCGGTCGAATCTGCGCGATAACCCCGTGGAGATGCTGCGCGGGATTGGGTTCATGCGGCGAATGACGAAGATCGCGGTGGAGCAAAAGCTGGATCAGACGCCGCCATTTCGCCAGCAATTGGAGCTGACGCGGCTGCAGGCGCTGTCAAACGCGCTGATGCAGGCGGAAGAAAAGTTGATGCAAGTTTCGGATTCTGAAGTGAAAAAGGCTTATGCGGAGAACTTGAAATACGTCTCGCTGGCGCGCGTGAAGATTGTGTATGTCGCTGATGATGAAGCTTTGGCGAAGGAGATTCGGGCAAAAATTCAGAGCGGCGCGGATTTTGCGGAGATGGTGAAACAGTATTCGAAAGATCCGGTTTCAAAGGCGAAGAACGGGGATTATGGGCCGTTGAAGATTACCGATGACTTTCCGGCGGCGGCGAAGAAGGTGATTTGGGAGCTGAATGTGGGCGATGTGAGTGCGCCGGTGCAGCTCCCGAATGGATATTACCTCTTTAAATTGATGGGGTTAGACGAGCCTGGCGTGGAGAAGGTGCGCGAGGAGTTGACGAAGCGGTTGCGGGCGGCCAAGAGCCGGGATTGGATGAATTCGATGCGGGCACAGGTGCAGGTGAAGATGGCGGAAAGGAAATGATCGCCGTTCCGGACATACTTGCGCGTATCGTTGCTCATAAGCGCCAGGAGCTTGTTGAAAACAAGCCGGATAGGCTTGCATTGGAAGAGGCGGCACAGCGGTCAGTCTGTGAGCGGCGGGGATTCCGGGAGGCGCTGGAAAACTCGACGCCGGCGATTATTGCGGAGATCAAGAAAGCATCGCCGAGCAAGGGGCTGTTGAGCGATACATTCGACCCGGCTGTGATCGCGCAACTCTATGAAAAGGGCGGGGCTTGCGCGTTAAGCGTGCTGACGGACGAGCGGTTTTTTCAGGGAAAATTCGCGGATTTGCGGGCGGCGCGGGCGGCGGTGCGGTTGCCGGCGCTGCGGAAAGATTTTACGATCGATTCGCTGCATGTGATTGAAGCGGCGGCATTTGGCGCGGATGCGATCTTGTTGATTGCGGCGATTTTGGAGGACGGCGAACTGCGCCGGTTCCGGGAATTGGCTGAGGAGTACCGAATGGACGCCTTGGTTGAAGTTCATAATGAGGCGGAATTCGAACGGGCGATTGATTCCGGGGCGACGCTAATCGGCGTTAATAACCGCGATTTGCACACTTTTGCGGTCAATTTGGACACTTCTTTGCGCTTAGCGGAGCGGTTTTCGGCGGGTATGTTGGGAGTGAGCGAGAGCGGCATTCATTCGAACGAGGATGTGAGGGTGTTGCGGAGCGCGGGGTACCGGGCATTCCTGGTTGGGGAGCATTTGATGAAGTCGCCGGACCCGGCGGGGGCGTTGGAGGCGTTGCGGACGTGACGGTGGTGAAGGTTTGCGGGATCACGAACGCCGGCGACGCGCGGGCAGCGGTGGAAGCGGGGGCGGGGGCGTTGGGGTTTAATTTTTATCCTGGGAGCCCGCGGTACCTGACCTCGGCTGAGGCGTCGGCAATTACGGCGGGGGTTCCGGAGGGTGTTTTGAAGGTTGGGGTGTTTGTGAATGAAACGCCGGGGCGGGTGGCGGAGATCGTGCGGGAAGCGGGGTTGGACGTGGCGCAGTTGCATGGCGACGAAGGCGCGGATGGGGTGCCGCCGGGGGTCCGGGTTTGGAAGGCGTTTCGAGTGGGGGAAGGGTTTTCGTTGGAACAGTTGGAGGCCTTTCCGGCGGAGGCGTTTTTGTTGGACACGCCGACGGAGATGTATGGCGGGAGCGGGGAGACGTTTGACTGGTCGCGGGCGCGTGGCGCGGCGGGGCGGATATTGTTGGCGGGCGGGCTGGATGAGAACAATGTGCGGGAGGCGATCGCGGCGGCGCGGCCATGGGGAGTGGATGCGTGTTCGCGGTTGGAATTTGCACCTGGAAAGAAGGATCACGGCCGCATGGCGCGATTTATCGCGGCGGCACATTCTGTATGATCACGACATCGCAACCGGATAAAGGCGGGCACTTCGGGCCGTATGGCGGGCGGTTTGTACCGGAGGTGCTGATGGCGCCATTGGACGAACTGGAAAAGGCCTATGAAGCGGCGAGGCAGGACCCAGCGTTCCATGCCGAATTGGCTGATTTGATGACTAACTACGCGGGACGGCCAACCGCGTTGTGGGAGGCGAAACGGTTGTCGGGGATACTGGGCGGCGCGCGGATTTACATCAAGCGCGAGGATCTGCTGCATACGGGGGCGCATAAGATCAATAACTGTTTGGGGCAGATATTGCTGGCGCGGCGGATGGGGAAGAATCGCGTGATCGCGGAGACGGGCGCGGGGCAGCATGGCGTGGCGACGGCGACGGTGTGCGCGTTGTTCGGGATGGACTGCACGGTGTACATGGGCGAGGAAGACATGCGGCGGCAGCGGCTGAATGTGTTCCGGATGCGGCTGTTGGGGGCGAAAGTTGTCAGTGTTACGAACGGGTCGCGGACGTTGAAGGACGCGATCAGCGAGGCCATGCGGGACTGGGTGACGAATGTGGAGAATACGCATTATTTGTTGGGCTCGGCGTTGGGGTCGCATCCGTATCCGATGATGGTGCGGGATTTTCATTGCGTGATAGGGAAAGAGGCTCGGGCGCAGTTTTTGGAGCGCGAGGGGAAGTTGCCGGACACGGTGTTTGCGTGTGTGGGCGGGGGGTCGAATGCGATTGGGATATTTCATGAGTTTATTGGGGACACGGGCGGGGAGTTGGTGGGGGTGGAAGCGGGCGGGCGGAGCTTGCCGCTGGGGGAACACGCGGCGCGGTTTGCGGGGGGATCGCCGGGGGTTTTGCAGGGATGTTATAGCTATGTTTTGCAGAATGACGATGGACAGATTGCGTTGACGCATTCGGTTTCGGCGGGGTTGGATTACGCGATGATTGGGCCGGAACATGCGTTTTTGGCGGATGAGGGGCGGGCGAGTTACGTGAACTGTACGGATGCTTCGGCGTTGGAGGCGGCGAAAATGCTGTCGCGGACGGAGGGGATTATTCCGGCATTGGAGTCGTCACATGCGGTGGCGGAGGCTGTGCGGCGTGCGCCTGGGGAGCCGGGGAAAGTGTTTTTGGTGAACCTTTCGGGGCGAGGGGATAAAGACATTGATATTTATCGTGAGAATTTGAGGGATTTGGATGGGTAGGGGGCGAGTGCGGGGCGGGGCGGGGAAGACCGCTCCCTTACGGTCGCGGCTCGGTAACGGGGGG
>SHUN01000095.1 GCA_009697495.1 Bryobacterales bacterium
GTTCGGCCTCCCGGCCTTGGTTGTCGTTTCATACCTCAAGTCAAACACCCTCCCGCTCGTTTGAAAACCATGGGGTTGGCCGAACGCTTACATTTCAACCGCTGAAATTTCGGAACCTGGAGTTGAAGAATCGACTGATTCGCTCCAACGTCTCCGGTCGCTTTGACAACTACGACGGCTCCGGCAACCCCGCGCGGATCAACTGGGAAACACGATTCGCGCGAGGGGGCGTGGGCGCGATCATCTCCTCCTTTGTGCCGGTGCATGGACGCGGGCGCATCCGGCCCAATTACGCCATGATTGACGACGACAACAAGATTCCTTTCTGGCGAGAAGTCGGGAAGCGGGTGCAGGAGCACGGCTGCAAATTCATCCTGCAACTGAGCCACGGCGGGCGGCAGCGGGACATCGCGGGCGTTGAATATCCGGAGAGTTGGAGCTCCACGTCCAAGCCCGATCCGCTGCATGGCTTTGAGGCGAAAGCCATGACGGTGCAGCAGATCGCCGAGGTGGTCCAGCAGTTCGGCCAGGCGGCGGAGCGCGCGCAGCGGGCGGGATTGGACGGCGTTGAATTGCATGGCGCGAATGGTTACCTGATCACGCAGTTCCTGAGCTCGGCGATCAACGATCGCCAGGACGATTACGGCGGCACGCTGGAGCGGCGGGCCCGGTTTTTGTTGGAGATTGTGCGCTCGATCCGGCAGCGTTGCGGCAGGGAGTTTCATCTGCAGATGAAGATCAGCGCGACCGAGAACAATAACGCGATGTCGCTTCGCGAGCCGAGGGGCAATACGATTCAGGATTCGGTACCGGTCTGCAAGTGGCTGGAGGCGGAGGGCGTTGACGCCATTCACGTGTCGAGCGGCAGCTTCTTTCCGCACCCCCGCAACCCGCCTGGAGATCTGCCGATCGCCGATTTCATTCGCGTTTACGACTCCATGATTTCGAGCGGTAAGAACACGTTCCGTAATTTTGTGCTGCTGCGGAATGACATCACCGGCAAGCTGTTTCACGACCAGTGGCTGAAGGAGCGCGGCAACGTGATTGAAGGGCTGAACCTGCCCGACGCGGCGGCCATTAAGCAAGCCGTGACGATTCCGGTGATCTGCACCGGCGGCTTTCAGACGGCTTCCGTGATGAGGAACGCCATCGATAGCGGCCAGTGCGACGCCATCAGCATGGCCCGGACGTTGATCGCAAATCCGGATATGCCGAAGATGTTCAAGGAGCAGGGTTTGGATACCCCGCCGGTACCTTGCACGTACTGCAACAAGTGCCTGGTGAATGTGGTGGAGAATCCGTTGGGGTGCTACGACGAGACTCGCTTCACGACGCGGGAAGCGATGATTCGCGATATCCTTTCGGTGTTCGAGCCACCGCCATATCCGGCGGTGCTCACGCCTTTGGGGGCGCTTGGCGGGGATTGAGTGGGGCTTAGATTGTCTCGTAGTGTTTACATGCGAGGGAGGCGCGCGTCATGAATATCGAAATCGCGCACGGGCAGCCAGCTCAGTCAAGTCGCTCGTAATCAGCGCGTCCGCTTGCCCGTTCACCGCCGTTGCCAAATCAATTTCATCCTTGGCGTCCTTCAACATTGGCAGACACCGTAATAGGTTCCTGACTCTGCCCGACAGCGCTTTCACGCTGGCGTCACTCCTGCAGCAACTTCAAAAAACTCTCCGCGGCCCCGCTCAACTTACGCCGCCGCCGGTGCAAAATCCCCAATGGCCGCGTCAACGGGTCAGCCAATTGCACCGCCACCAGCCGTCCCGCCGCCAGTTCCGATACCAAAATCCGCTTCGGCGTTATGCTCACCCCATGCCCAAAAACCACCGCTTCTTTTATCATCTGCAAATTATCAAAGTGCATCACGTAGTTCACCGCCACATTGTGGTCGCGCAAATACCGGTCCACTTCCCGCCGAATCGGCAACTCCTCATCGAACCCAATAAAATCGACACCCTCCAAAGCCCGTATCGATATCCGAGGCAATCCCGCCAAAGGATGCGCCGGCGCGCAGGCCAACACCATCTCTTCTTCCCGCCACGGAATCACCGCAATTTCCTTCGTCTCCTCCGGATAACTGACCAGCCCCAGGTCGGCCTGCTCCGCCGCCACCTGCTCGTACACTTTTTCCGGCCTCAGGTAATCCACCCGCAGCACCGCCTCCGGCCACCGGCTCTGAAATTCGGCTTCCAGTTGCGACATCTCCGATAAGCCCACCGAATATATGCTCGCCACCCGCACCGTGCCCTCCACGCCATGCAGCAGCCCGCCAAGCGCGGCGTCAAACTCTTCCTTTCGCCGCAATACATCGCGGCACAAGTCGTAGTAAAGCCGCCCCGCCGGCGTCAGCGCCAGCGGTCTGGTCGACCGGTCCAGCAAGCTAACTGACAGATTCCTTTCGAGTTCCTGCAATTGCTGACTCGCCGCCGATTGGCTCACGGCGTTCATCTGCGCTCCACGGCTCACACTCCGGGCCTGCGCAATGTCGCGGAAAAGCTTCAAGTGATCAAAATTCACTCCTGCCAGAATAGCATAAGTCAACCTTATGCCGCAAACTTGAAAATTCAGCCCAGCTAATTCTATAACTATAAGTTTTTGTGATTATATGAATTGCTCTATCCCGGATTGACTTATACTGTGACTACGGGTATTCTAAGGGGAATCATCAGTAGAGGTCAGAAGTTCATGTCCAATTTTCAAGACGAATTCCAACCGGTCCGCGGTCTACCTCCGGCGCAGGGCCTGTACAATCCGGCCAACGAACGCGATGCCTGCGGGATCGGCTTCGTCGTCAACATCCACGGCCACAAATCGCACGACATCATTACCAAAGGCGTCCAGATCCTCATCAATTTGACGCACCGCGGAGCCTGTGGCTGCGATTCCGAGACCGGCGACGGCGCCGGACTTTTGATTCAAATCCCCCACGCTTTTTTCGCGCGCGAATGCGCCAAAGAAGGTTTCACCCTGCCCCCCGCCGGCGAATACGGTGCCGGTTTGGTCTTTCTGCCCGTGGAGCATACGGCGCGCCTGCTCGTCGAAGGCGTGTTCGAACGGATTGTTCGCGAAGAAGGCCTGGAAGTTCTCGGATGGCGCGATACCCCGCTGAACGTCGATGCCATCGGACGCGTCGCGCGCGCCTCCCAGCCCTATATTGAGCAGATTTTCATCCGCGGCCAGCGCGGCATGAGCGAAATCGCCCTCGAAAGAAAGCTCTATGTCATCCGGAAGCGGGCCGAACATGAGATTCGCGCCTCCAGCATACGGGATAAGGACTTCTTTTATGTCCCGTCGCTGAGCTGCCGGACCATCGTCTACAAGGGCCTCCTCCTGGCGCCCCAAATCCAGAAATTCTTCAAGGATCTGGCCGATCCGGAATGCGTTTCCGCCCTGGCGATGGTGCATCAGCGCTTTTCGACAAACACGTTTCCCACCTGGCCGCTGGCCCATCCCTTCCGCTATCTCTGCCACAACGGCGAGATCAACACCGTTCGCGGCAACGCCAACTGGATGGCCGCGCGGCAAGAGGTAATGGCGTCGGAAATCTGGGGCGATGATCTCAAGAAAATTCTGCCGATTATC
The DNA here is from genome assembly GCA_009697495.1 of Bryobacterales bacterium. Classification (GTDB taxonomy): domain Bacteria; phylum Acidobacteriota; class Terriglobia; order Bryobacterales; family Bryobacteraceae. The sequence continues at coordinate 3,589 of SHUN01000095.1, forward strand.
GAACCAGGCGGCAGCGATTCAGCCACCCTGGACAACGCCGTGGAACTGCTCTACCTCTCCGGCCGCAGTATTCCTCATGTTATGTCGATGCTCATCCCGGAAGCCTGGGACGCCGATTCCACGATGAAGCTGGAAAAAAAGGCCTATTATGAGTTCCACGCGTCGTTGATGGAACCCTGGGACGGGCCCGCGGCCGTGGCGTTTACGGATGGCCATATCCTGGGCGCGACGCTCGACCGGAACGGATTGCGGCCGTCGCGCTACTTAGTAACTAAGGATGGCTTGTTGATCGTCGCCTCGGAGACCGGCGTGCTGCCGGTTAGGCCGGAGGATGTTATATTCAAGGGCCGCCTGCAACCGGGCAAAATGCTGATCGTCGACTTAGATCAGAAGCGCATCATCCCGGACGAAGAAGTCAAGCAGGGCTTGTGGGAGCGCCAGCCTTACGGACAGTGGATCAAAGACAACCAGATCACGCTCGACCGGCTGCCGGAGCCAGGGCGCGTTTATGCAACCGACCACGAGACAATCCTGCTGCGCCAGCGTGCATTTGGATACGCCGACGAAGACTTGAGGACCATTCTCACTCCCATGGCGGAGAAGGGCGAGGAGCCCATCGGCTCCATGGGGACCGACACGCCGCTGGCGTGCCTTTCCGATAAACCGCAATCGCTATTTCACTACTTCAAACAGCTATTCGCCCAAGTTACAAATCCGCCCATCGATCCCATTCGCGAAGAACTGGTCATGTCCTTGACCAGTTACATCGGCACCGAGCGGAATGTCCTGGCGGAGACGCCGCAACATAGCCACTTACTGAAGTTAGAGCACCCGTTGTTGACCAACCGCGATCTTGAAAAAATCCGGCGCGTCAGCTGGGGGGATTTCCTTGCCTATACGCTGCCCGTTCTTTACGATGTTCATGGCGGGGAGAGGGAGTTGGAACGGGCGTTGGACTCGCTGTGCAAACGGGCGAGCTGGGCCATTCAGGCCGGATACACGCTGCTGATTTTGAGTGACCGCGGCGTGGATGCCAATTCGGCGCCCATCCCGTCGATGTTGGCGCTAACGGCGGTTCATCATCATTTGATCCGCGAAGGCTCGCGCACACAAGTGGCCTTGATTGTTGAGAGCGGCGAGCCCAGGGAAGTGATGCATTTCTGCTGCCTCATCGGCTACGGCGCCAGCGCTGTCAATCCCTATCTGGCCATCGAAACGCTCGACAACATGGCGATGCGCGGACAGATCAACGTTCCCTTTGAGACGGCGCTGAAGAACTACACAAAAGCCGTCAATAAGGGATTGCTGAAAGTCTTTTCGAAGATGGGGATCTCGACGCTCCAGAGCTATCGCGGCGCCCAGATTTTTGAGGCGATTGGGCTGAACAAGAGCCTGGTGGATAAGTACTTTACCGGTACCGCTTCGCGGATCGAAGGCGTGGGCCTGGAGGTCCTGGCCCGCGAAGCCAAGATGAAGCATGAACACGCCTTCGATCCGCTTACCGAAGCCGATCTGGAGCTATCGCCCGGCGGTAATTATCAGTACCGCGTGGGCGGCGAATATCATCTCCTGAATCCCCAGACTGTTAGCAAGATGCGCGACGCCGTGAACACGGAAAGTTACGCCACTTTCAAGGAATACTCCAAGCTGATTAACACGCAGAATCAGCAGTTGTGCACGCTGCGCGGGCTGTTGCAGTTCAAACCAGCGGAGCCCATCTCTTTGGACGATGTCGAGCCGGCCAAGGAGATCGTGAAGCGGTTCGCCACCGGCGCCATGAGCTTTGGATCCATTTCGAAAGAGGCCCATGAGACGCTTGCCATCGCCATGAATCGCATGGGGGGCCGTTCCAATACCGGCGAGGGAGGGGAGGACGAAACCCGCTTCAAGCTGATGCCCAATGGCGACTCGAAACGCTCCTCCATTAAACAAGTCGCCAGCGGACGGTTTGGCGTCACGGCGAACTACCTGGTGAATGCCGACGAGTTACAAATCAAAGTGGCCCAGGGAGCCAAGCCCGGCGAGGGCGGCCAGTTACCCGGACACAAGGTGGATGACTTTGTCGCCAAGGTCCGGCACTCCATTCCCGGAGTGGGCCTGATATCTCCTCCGCCGCATCACGATATTTACTCGATTGAGGATCTGGCGCAACTGATCTATGACTTGAAAAATGTCAATCCGCAGGCGCGCATCTCGGTGAAGCTAGTCTCTGAAGTCGGTGTCGGCACCGTCGCCGCGGGCGTGTCGAAAGCGCACGCCGATCTGGTCCTGATCGCCGGCGATTCGGGCGGCACCGGCGCATCGCCGCTCACTTCGCTCCGGCACGCCGGCGTTCCCTGGGAACTGGGCCTCGCCGAAACGCAGCAAGTATTGGTGATGAATGACCTCCGGTCCCGCATTCGTGTCCAAACCGATGGCAAGCTGCAGACCGGTAAAGACGTCGTGATCGGCGCGCTGCTCGGCGCTGAGGAGTTCGGATTCTCCACCGCTCCGCTAGTCGCTCTGGGCTGCATCATGATGCGCAAGTGCCACTTGAATACCTGCCCGGTGGGCATCGCCACTCAGGACCCCGCCCTCCGCGCGAAGTTCACGGGCACGCCGGAGCACGTCATCAACTTCTTCTTCTTCATCGCCGATGAAGTCCGCGAAATCATGGCCCAGTTGGGCTTCCGGACCTTCCATGAAATGGTCGGGCGCGTCGACATGCTGGAAATGCGCGATGTGAAGGATCACTGGAAAGCCAAGGGGCTCGACTTATCGTCGATGCTATTCAATCCACCGGTACCAAAAAAGGTGTTCCGGCGCTGCGTCATCGCGCAGGACCATGGCCTGGAGGCGGCGCTGGATCATAAACTCATCGAACTGGCCCAGGACGCTTTGGAAAACAAAATCCCGGCGCAGTTTGTGCTGCCGATCCGAAATATCCATCGAACCGTGGGCGCGATGCTTTCTGGTGTTGTCGCCAAGCGGTACGGGTCGGAAGGGTTGCCCACGGATACCATTCAGATCAAGTTCAACGGCTCCGCCGGGCAGAGTTTTGGCGCGTTCCTGGCCAATGGGATCAGCCTCGAATTGGAAGGCGACGCGAATGACTATGTTGGCAAAGGATTGAGCGGCGGGCGCATCGTGGTTTATCCGCCGCGGACGGCCTCGTTTGTCCCGGAGCACAATATTCTCATCGGCAACGTCGTCCTCTACGGCGCCACCAGCGGCGAATGCTTCTTCAATGGCATGGCCGGTGAACGGTTCGCCGTCAGGAATTCGGGCGCCACCGCGGTCGTCGAAGGTGTTGGCGACCATGGCTGCGAGTACATGACCAATGGGCTGGTCGTCGTGCTTGGCGAATCCGGAAAAAATTTCGCGGCCGGTATGAGCGGCGGAATTGCTTACGTTTTGGATGAAAGCGGCGAGTTCTGCCGCAACCGCTGCAACCGGTCCGGCGTGGATCTGGAGCCGGTGGAAAGCGGCGCTGATATCAACGCGCTGCGTAACCTGATTGGGCGGCATGTCGACTTCACCGCCAGTCCTCGCGCCAAGTGGATTCTGGAAAACTGGGGCGACATGTTAGGCAAATTTGTTAAGGTCTACCCGCACGAATATAAGCGTGTGTTAGGCGTCGCCAAGCGCGAGACGCCCTATTTTATTCCTGCCGTGCGGGAAGAACAGGTGTTGCATGGGTAAGGTCACCGGATTTATCGAGTTTGAGCGGGAAGTGGCCACGCGGCGGCCTGTCGAGGAGCGAGTCAAGGATTGGTTTGAGATCTACCAGCCTTTCAGTTATGAAAAGGTGCGAACGCAGGGCGCTCGTTGCATGGACTGCGGCGTTCCCTTCTGCCATACCGGCTGTCCGCTGAATAACATCATTCCGGACTGGAATGACCTCGCGTTTAAGGACCGCTGGAAAGATGCGATCCGCGTATTGCATTCGACGAATAACTTCCCGGAATTTACGGGGCGCGTGTGTCCGGCGCCGTGTGAATCGGCTTGTGTGCTGGGTATCAATGAACCGCCCGTGGCTATCAAGTTAATTGAGCGATCTGTCATCGACCATGCCTTTGAACAAGGCTGGATCAAGCCCGAACCGCCGGACGTGCGGACCGGTAAACGTGTCGCCATTGTCGGCAGCGGACCGGCCGGCATGGCCGCGGCCCAACAGTTGAACCGCGCCGGGCATACGGTGGTGGTCTATGAGAAGGCGGACCGCGTAGGCGGCCTGCTGCGTTACGGAATTCCGGACTTCAAAATGGAGAAGCACCACATCGACCGGCGCGTGGAGCAGATGGAGGCCGAGGGCGTCGAGTTTGTGGTCAACGCGCACGTGGGCGTGACGGTTTCCGTGGAAGAGTTGCGGGCCAGGTTCGATGCCGTGTTGGTTGCCGGCGGAGCGGAGCAATCGCGAGACCTGCCGGTTCCCGGACGAAACTTGAAGGGCGTGCACTTCGCCATGGATTTTCTGCCGCAACAGAACCACCGTGGGGCTGGGGACGTGGTCGATCCCGCCATATCGGTGACGGCGGAAGCCAAGGACGTGATCATCATTGGCGGCGGAGACACAGGCGCGGATTGCCTCGGCACGTCGCACCGGCATAAGGCTAGAAGCGTGCACCAGTTTGAGCTGATGCAGCGGCCGCCGGATGAACGCAGCGCAACCACGCCATGGCCGATGTGGCCGGTGATGATGCGGACGGAAAGCTCCCACGAAGAAGGCGGTGTGCGCGAGTTTGCGATATCTACGAAGGAGTTCGTAGATGATGGAAACGGGAATGTGAAGGCGTTGCGGACAGTGCGCGTGGGGCCGCCGCCAACGTTCACGGAACTACCCAATTCCGAGCAGATTTTCCCGGCAGATCTGGTGTTGTTGGCGATGGGCTTCACCGGGCCCGTGAAGCCAGGGCTGATAGCGGATCTGGGAGTCGAACTCGACAACCGCGGCAATGTAAAAACCGATGATGCCTACATGTCGTCTGTGCCGGGAGTATTCGCCGCCGGCGACATGCGCCGCGGGCAGTCGCTAGTGGTGTGGGCAATCGCCGAAGGCCGCAAGGCCGCGCGCGGCGTCGATCAGTGGCTGATGGGTGACTCGAAGCTGCCGTAGGCTACAGTTTGCCCGGCGATTGCTGGTGGCCGTCGAAAATGGCGATCAGCTCTATCCGCCCCTTCCTGACGCGCGTCCCAAGG
>SHUN01000096.1 GCA_009697495.1 Bryobacterales bacterium
ACTCGAATGAAGCGAAAGCTCCGGCTCCTCGAGGAGCAAAGGAGCAACGCCATCCAGTAGCGACCAAAACAGGCCAATTAGCCGGATCGTCCCATCCGAAAACTGATCTTCCCTTTGCCGCCCCGCGTTCGGTCGCCAGTGCTCGTAGATCGCTTCCAGATGCGGCACGCCAGCTTCGTCCTTGGTGTCTGTCAGCGCAGTCAGTTGCGGAACCGCATGACGCAATGCCGCTTCGATCTTCTTCAGCCTCGACCGCCGCGTCTTTTCAGGTGTCTTCGCGATCATCTCAAGGAAATTGCGCCCATACGGATCTTCCACAGTTCCCGAGCCTTGATAATAATCCGGGTGTTTCAGCAGTTGCGGCACAAGATGGAGGTATCGGATTGAGTCGAAAAACTTAGCAATCGGCCGGAAATTAGTATTAGCGCTAATCTGCTCTAGATGCGTCTGCGTCTTCCTCAGGGGATCACTTTGGTCCTGCGCGTCTGGCCGATTTAGAATTTGTTTCTCGCCCCGCCAAATGCGTTCATAACGGACATATGGCTCACGATGCCCCCGCACTTCCTGCGTAATGCCGATCGCATATCGCCAATCCACGCCGCCATCGCCATCGGTCAGTGTCACGTCGATCTCAACGTCCGGATCTTTCCGCGCCGCCAGGCACCTGACATTGAATAGCCCCCCGCGCCCGGCCAGAGCCGGTTGCAACCCCCCCCCGGCCTTCGCCACATCGCGCAAGAATCGAATCGCATCCAAAAAATTAGACTTTCCCGAGGCATTCGGGCCGACCAGGAACACCCGCTCTCCAAGCTCGACTTCCGCCGAACGAAAATTCCGCCAATTCTTGAGAACGATTTTAGAAATTCTCATGTCAACCCGCTAATTCCGCTGCTCATGACAAAACGTGCAATCGTTCGACGCCTTCCTCTTCTGGTGGCATTCCATGCACGTCCCCATATTCACCGGCACTTCCCTCCGCAAAACCTCCCGCTCGGCCACCGCCCCATGGCACTCCGCGCAAGTCGCGCCCGCCGCCAAATGCGCTTTATGCGAGAAAAATACATAACTCGGAATCTGGTAAATCCGCACCCACGGCACCGGCCGTTTCTGCTCGTTGAATTCAGCCAATTTCTGAATATGCGGTGAATCCGTCTTCACTGACTTATGGCACCCCATGCACTTCGCCGCCGCCGGAATCCCCATTAGCTCACCCGGCTCCTTGTTCTCATGGCAGAACGTACACTGCAATTGCAACGTGCCCGCATGATGCTTATGGCTATACGGAATCGGCTGCTCCCGAGGCGTTGGCGTCTGCCCCAACCCGATCCACGCAGCCACAACAACGCCCAAAACCAACACCGCGACCCGCATCAAATCTGCCCCTTCTTCTTCTGATCCATCAAATACTCCGACGCCCGCATGGTCAACGCCAATATCGTCAACGTCGGATTCTGCGACCCGCCCGACACAAACGCCGACCCATCCAACACAAACAAATTCTTCACTTCATGCGCCTGATTCCAGCCATTCAGCACCGATTTCTTCGGATCCGCGCCCATCCGGCACGTCCCCACTTCGTGAATGCTTTCCCCCGGCGGCACCATCTCCCAGTGCTTCGCCAGTACTTCAAATCCGGCCCCCTCGCAGGCCGCCGCGCCGGTTTCCATGGCATCCTTCGCCATCGCGAATTCGTTCTCCGTATAGGTCTGCTGAATGTGCAAACACGGGATGCCCCAGTCGTCCTTCAGCGCCGGATCAATGCTCACTTTGTTCTCATAGCGCGGCAATCCTTCGCCCATCGTCGTCATGCTGAAGGCCGCGCCCTGCAAGTCGTCGATCATCTTCATCAACTCGTCGCCATAAGCCGGCAGCAGCTCCGGATTCGGTGTCCCGCCGCTGCCAAAATCGTAGGCGTACCCGCGGATAAAATCCTTCTCTTTTCCCTTCAAATTACGGAATCGGGGAATGTATCCCGCGCCGCCCATCAGCGCCCGGTCGCCCTTGCCGCCGCGCGCTTCAGGCACAATCGCCACCACCGTATTCTTCACATAAAACTGGTCGAACAGGTAATGCCCCAACACGCCGCTCCCGTTCCCCAGCCCGTTCGGGAACAGTCGTGAGCGCGAGTTCAACAGCAGCCGCGTGCTCTCCAGTGTTGACGCGCCCAGCATCAGCACCTTCGCCGGGACGCTATATTCCCGCTTGTTCCGCCGATCCAGGAAATGCACCGCATTCACGACGCCTGTCGTCGGATCGACGCCGATTTCCCGCACCACCGCGTTCGGCACAATCGTCAAATTCCCTGTCGCCAACGCCTCCGGCAATAACAGATTTACCGATGACGCCAACGTCCCCGTCGCCCGCCGCGGCTTTGTCGTTGGAACGCCCAACTTCGCCGCCGCCGCCTTGAATCGCTGAATGCTCAATGAATCGCGCGATTCGTCCAGCGCAATCTTCCCGTCCGGCATCTGCGGCCAGCCTTCGTTCCGCCCGCTCACGCGGAACAGCGGCTCCACCCGGTCATAAAACGGCGCCAAATCTTCCAACGCCAATGGCCAGTTCTCACCGAACCCGTCGTGGTCTTTCCCCTTGAATTCGTAGTTGCTCAGCCGCCACGACGCCCGGCCCCAACGCAGCGTCTTGCCGCCCACCATCCGGATCCGCACCCAGTAAAACGGATCATTTTCCGGATAGCTATACGGATTGGCCTTTTCGTCGATCCATAGATTCGCGTCAAATTCCGACGCCTGGGTAATATGCGGAAATCGCCCCGGCTTATTAAACCCGCGATACGGCAGATCGTAGACGGCCTTTAAGGAACGGTGGCGCTGCATGTCCGCCATCGGCCCGGCTTCCAGCATCAGGCACTTCACGCCCGCCTTGCACAACACATACGCGGCCATTCCCCCCGCCGCTCCCGAGCCAATAATCACAACGTCGTAGTCTTGTCGCATTGCTTACTCGATCACATCCCAATACGTATTCATGCCCGCCGCGCGCCTGGATCCCGTGCCGGCGTCCGCATACGCTTTCGAGTTCACCGTCGCCCGCAGCACATCGCTTTTCGCCTCCCGCAGGAACCGCGCCAATGGCTCTACCGGCGCCTTCCAAGTCCACTTCGCCCGCAACGGCGCCAGCAACTCGCCCGCCTCGCCATCGTTCAAAGCCGCGAAGCCCCTGCCCCACCGCAACCGCGCGTCGATGTCCAACTGGTCCAGTCCTTGCGCATACAACACTTGCCGGTCCGCCGGCGATCGCGCCAGCAGAAAATCCAAAAACTGCGGCGCTTCCGCCTGCTTCGCCGATGGCTTCCCGTTATACGCCGGCCCCAATAAATCACACAGCCGGACCAGCGTCGCGTACTGTTGCGGCGTAAAGAACTTGTGCCGCGGATCGGCCACCGCGTCGGCCGCCGTCAACTCAATCTTGATAACTTCATCCGCCGCCGGGGGAGCTTGCGCCAATGCCGCGGGCGCCAACGCCGTCGCGCCCATCAGCGATTTGAAAACTGTTCGCCGCTTCATTCCCCCAAAATTATCACTTTTGCGGCTTCTCCCGCTTCACATTCTTCGGCAGCGTCAACTGCACATCCGCATCTTTCAACAGCGGATTCACTTTCACGTCCATATACGTAGACTGAATATAATCCCCCGATGGCTGCCAGAATTTCTGCTGAATCGGGTTCCCATCCGTCAACGGAATCCATACCTCCACCAGCCTCAAATGCTCCCTCACGCTCGCCGTTTTCGGACGCAGTTCCACCCGCGTTGCCTGCCGCCCGTCAATCGTTTCCGTCCCCGTCACCACCATGTCGTAGCTCTTGGTAATGTCCTTCACCGGTGTGCCAAAACCCAGCAGCAGAAACTGGTCCACCAGCTTGCCGTACTGGCTCAGGTCATACTCCTGCACCGTATTGATCTTCGGCAAAAACACTTCGTACTTCTTCCGGGACAACGCCACCGACCGTTCATCCGGCTTTTCAATTTCCATCCGCACCCGCATGTCGCCCGGCTTGATTTTCTTGATCAGAAACGTCCCCGTCTCGCTCGAGTGATCTTTGATCACCGCCGTGTATCCGGTCTTTTTCACCCGTGCGGTCAGCGACGTAAACGCCTCCGCTGACTTATCCATCCGGGCCTGCACCGCGCCCAGTGTCTCCGCCGCCGGAACGACGGCCGCCGAAAATGCGAGTACTGCGATCAGTATTTTCATTTCAGTTTCGTATACGCCATGAATCCCTTGATGTCTTTCTCGCTGTCGAAAATCGGCGTCAGCCGGTACAACTCCAATTTCTTGCCGTCCCGCTTGGCCAGCATCAGCGCCGCTTTCTGGAACCATTCGCCTTCTTCGATTTCAATCAACAATTTCGGTTCCAGGTAGAACACCTCCACGCCGGGCGAATCATAGGGCAGCAGCACAATACTCTGCGCCTTCGGCTGATCCCGGAACAACTCCCGCGGCGTCAGGAAAATGAATGCCAGGATCACCACGACGATTACGTCGTACTGCCACGACGCCCGCGGGAAGTCCCAGAAAATTACGCGCTTCAATACACTAGTCACAATACTCCCAGTTTAGCGGACCGTCGCCGAAATCGCGCCCACACCTTCCACGCGTCCGCCCACAACGTCGCCCTTCTTGATCCGCGCGCCTTTCGGGCAGCCCGTGGAAATGATGTCGCCCGGATGCAGCGTCTGATAGTCGCTGTGGAACCGCACCAGCTCCAACGGCCGCGTCTTCATATTCCGCACGAAGTCCCGCGAGAACACTTCGCCATTGCGCTCCGTGATCACTTCCAGCGCGTCCACATCGGCTATCTCGTCCTTGGTGACAATCACCGGTCCAAAGCTGAAAAAAGTGTCAAAACTCTTCGCCCGCGTCAAATACCGCGGATTCTTCGACAGCACATCCAGCGCCGTCAAATCCAACGTCACCGTGTAGCCGAAAATTGCGTCCAGCGCCTCGGCGTGGTCCCTCAAATACTGCGACTTTTTGCCAATAATGACGGCCAATTCGCCCTCGGCGTCCACATCGTTGGTAATGTGCGCCGGCGGCAGTATGATCTCCCCTCCGGGCCGCGTCATGCACGACGCCGGCTTCATGAACGAGCCCGGCTCGTCCGGCTGCACCGCGTTAATGTCCAACGCGTGCGAATGATAGTTCAACCCGATGCACCATATCTTCGGCGGTACCGGATACGGCAGCAGCGGCAGAATGTCTTGGCAGGGAATCGCTGTCATCCCTTCGGCCGCCCGCAGCGGTTCCAAATTACCGGATTCAATGATCCCCAGCACAGAGTCTGGAACGTTTGAAGCCGTGTATAAATTGATCGCCGCCACCGGCACCACGCCTGCGGCTGTCAACACGCCCGCGTGCACTTCGCCGTGAAAAGAATACCGAATCAGTTTCATAATGTCCTCGTAATATCCACTAAATCGCTCAGCAGTCCGTAGGCCGTCTGCGCCACTCCCGGCTCTATCGAAATCGTTCCCACCGTCCCCATCAGGTCCGTGTGCAGCAGCAGTACGTTCGACGTTCCCTGCGTTGTTGCCAACGGATCTGAAACCGCTAACCGCTCCGGACGGGCTTGCATCCGCACGCGCCCATCGGGCAATGTCTCCGCCCGGCTGATTAACACAAAAACCTCACCCGCCTCGCGCGCAGCCCTTATATCGTCCGCCGTCAGCGAGCCGATCCCCTCTCGCTCCACATCGTCCGGTCCCACGCCGGCGTCCATCAACACATTCGCCAGCGCCGCCGTCTTCACCGCCGAGTCCCACCCGTCCACGTCATCGGACGGATCGGCCTCCGTAATCCCCAATTCCTGCGCCTCCACCACGCCCTCGGCAAACGTCCGTTCCTCCGCCATCGCCCGCAAAATAATTTTCGTTGTGCTGTTCAACGCCCCGCTGAATCCCAGGATACGCACTCCCGGCAGACAGTTCCGCACCATGTTGAACACCGGCGCGCCGTCCATCACCGTCGACTCAAACCGGAACTGCACGCCGCGCGCCGCCGCCTCGTCCCGAAGCGCGCTATAGGCATGCGCGAGCGGTCCTTTGTTCGCCGTAACCACATGCATCCCGCGCGCAAACGCCTCCCGGATGTGTGTCAACGCCGGCTCGCCCGTCTCCGGTTCCAGTGAGGACAACTCCACCAAAACCTCCGCCTGGGCCTTGTCTAAAAACTCCCCAACGCTCGTCGCCGCCGGCCCAAACTCCAACGGCGATCCATACGCCGTTCCATGCCGCCGCGTATGCACCCCCGCAATCCGGAACGGAAACCGCTTCCGCTGCCCGGTAATCAACGAGACAAACGCGCGGGCCACGCTGCCATAGCCGATCAGCGCGACCCGCATTGCGCACGCTCCAATCGGCTAAAAATCCAGCTTTTCCAACATCCCATTGAGTTCTGATTCTAACGCGGATTTCTTCGTCCGTTGTTCCGCCGCCTGATCGCGCAGTGTGATTATCTGCTGCTCCCGCGCCGCCAGATCCCGCGCATACCGCTGCACCACGTCCTGCTGCCCCGCAATCGAGTTCAGGCTGGAGATGTTCTGCCGCAGCCTCTCCTGATCGGTCGCGAGCGTTTGGATCCTTTGCTCGGCGCCGCGGATGGCGCGGTCGGCCTCGGTGATCAGCCGCTTCTGCTCCGCAATCCGCCCCAATTGCTGCTTTCCGCTCGCCGGGATCGCGCGGTTTACGGAAATTGCAAGAATCGCGTCCGGCGACATCGAGGAAACGGACATGTACTCGTCGTGAACGAAGTCTTCCTTCACCGCGAATGTCTCGCTCGAAGCGGCTTTCAACGCCACGCTGAACCGCTGCATCCTGCCCGTTGTTTCCACGGGTTTCTGCGTCAGTAGCTTGTACCCGGTTCGCAGCGGATGCTCGATGATGAGCGTCTTCGCCCGGTTATCGATGTTTTTGATCGTATAAGTCGTCGTCTCCTCAACGCCCGTTTTCGCGATCAAGGAACCACGCGTCGCCTTGAACTCCAAATACCGCTGATTCCCGGAATCGATATTCGTAGTTACTCGCGTTCCTAAGTCAATGCCATAACTAATTAATCGTTTGTCGCCGGTTTTCACGGTTTCCACCAACGCCTCGCCCGCGTACGCATTGGAATCAAAAACCGTAATCGGGCCGCCATCCAAAGTCTTGCCCGTGTTGTTGGAAAGCTCCGCCGCCGTGCGCGGATTCTGGCTCGAACGGTCAGAGTAAATCAAAAGCTTCCGCGCATCCAGCGGCTGCTGCAGGAACGGCAGCATGGCCGACTGATTCCGCCGCACCGTCACCGGCTGGCCAAAAGCGTATTCAAAGAGCTCCCCCAACTCGCGCCCTTCTGTTTGCACCGAAACGCTGCTCATCCGTTCCATCATCGGTTCGGCCGCATCCGCCGCCATGGCCATGGGCCGCCCAAATCCGCCGCCACCGCTGCCTGCCTTCGCAGCCATCTGTGCCGGAGGAGGAGGTGCCGGCGCGCTCGCCACCGCCCCCGCATACAGAATCGGCGCCGCCGCCTCTTCGTCCGGAAGATCCGCAAACGGACGCGTTATGAACTTCGGATCATACAACCGGCTCTGAAACGAAATCGGCTTCCCCGAAACCAGCGACAACGAAATATTCGTCCAATCGTCGTTCGTCGTGTTGTCGATAATCGCCCAGCCCTCCAGCAACGGCTGTGGCGAATTCCGGAAGATCAACCGGTACGACGACTTCCAGATCGGCGTCGGGATCAGATACGACGCCGCCACCTTTCGTCCCTTCGCGTCGGATGAGTCGATATAGACACTTCGCTGCTCTCTGGTGCGCGCCCCGGCCAACGCTCCCAAATAATCCCGCAATTGGCGCTGCAACACGCCGTCGGCTAATTTCAGCGACGTCACCGACGACAAATCGAGGGTCTTCAGCTCATTCATGTCGGTCAGAATGACAACCAGGTCCCGCTGCGGCTGCTGTTCCGTCGCCGCCACCGCACGCCCGCTCACGATGGACCCGGCTGTCTTCTGCCCGCCCGTTTCCATCTCCAGGCGCGCGCCCTTGAACTGATCCAGGAACTGCGCCAATGGTACTTGCGCCCCCACCGTGAACGAATACTCTCCCAGGCGCCGGTCCAGCGGCGTCGAAGAGTCATACCGCAACCCGGTCACCTTCCCGCCCCCTGTTTCTGCAACCGTTAACGACTTCAACACATCGTTCATCTCCGACGCCTTGAAATCCAATCGCGCCGACTCTCCGCTGGCCAAATCGCCGCTCCGTTCAAAGTAGCCAACGCCGTGCTTATAAAGCACCACGCGCTTCACCGGCAGTTCCGCCGCCATCATTTCCGCCGCCATCAATGACGATGCCGCCAGCACCGCTGGTACAATTCTCTGGTTCATTGGATCTCCTTCGAGTGTAGATGTCGCATCGGGCGTTTCCCTTTCAACTGAATCCGGCATTTTACTCTCCGTCTCTTTGATAATGACGCTTTTCTCGCGCCGATCGTCAAACCCCGTATCGTCGTTTCCTTTCCGCCCTCGCAACCCAACCCGAATCGCGTCTGCTAATCTGGTATTGCATTTCCCGCGAGTTCTCTGCGCTTTGCGATTCCGTAAAGTAGTTTGAACTCCGTGCCGATAT
>SHUN01000097.1 GCA_009697495.1 Bryobacterales bacterium
GATACTCTTCCAATTCGCGCTGCAACTGCGCAATTGGCTCCGCGATTGATCGTGTTCCTTTTCGGCTCATTTCCAGTCGCCTCCCAGCGACTCTTTGAAACTACCTATGACGCCCGTACTTCGTCACGCATGCTTGCCGAAAGGACACGCAGCGCTCCGTTCGAAGACCTTTCGCGGGTATTTTTTGTTAGCCCAGCTTGGACGTGGCAGGAGCTGTGTGGGAGAGCGGGATGGCTGACGATCTGTGAGAAATGCAATGTACAAGTACAGTTCTTCTGTGACTTGATGAATTGAATTTGACGCTCTCGGCAAGGAGACCGGGCGGAACGGTAGCGTTCGGCTACCATTGCCAAATTGGCCGTGTTGACACTTTACGCCGTCTCCTCGGGAGAGTCGGGGAACACTACCGTCTTCGCCTCGGCCAAGCTCCAAATCCTCGCCGAGAATCGCTGGTTTGTGCGCCCCACACCTTAGTTCGACTGCCTCGTACTGTTTGCGCCTTGAGCTTTGCTCCTCGGCGTGCGGCAAAATTGACCCATTATGTTGTGCACAACATAATGGGTCAATTTTCGAGAGCGCCGAAGGGCGTCGCATCCCATCGGGTGAAAACCGCGTTAATCGATGAGTTCGATGTGGCTCCGTGGCGCGTCTTTGATCAAAACGCCGGCCGAAGACGCGAAATCACCAGCGACCTAACCCTTGCCGAGAAGTCCGGCAGGCTCATCCGCGCCGGGCACCCAGCGCGGATCTATCGCAAACCGCATAGACCAGCAGGATAATTCCAAGCACGCGCAAGTCAAAATTGCTTGGCGATACCAGCTTGTCTCAGCACCGCGTTGGCGGTGTGTCTGGAAAGGATCTTGCCGTCGACAGGAAAACGCCGTTGCGTGATCGGGCTGTACCAGATTTCATGGTCCCCTCTGCCGGGTCGCTCAAAGTGACACCGATGAGCGAGGAGAATCTCCTTCACACTCGGGGTGTAACTGGCCATCAGAAGGTCAGCACGCCACTATCTTCGTGTTGGTACTGTACGTGGAAACTCGCGCTCCGGTCGTTGGAGCCGCCGTTCAACTCCAACAACTCGGGGATCAGGGTCCTTAGTTTCTGGGCCAGAACATTAGGTGAATCGGCCTCAGCAACAAGGCCGGGGACATCCTCGCTCTCGGCCACCCAGACGCCCGCCTCTGTGTCCCACCGCGCCAGAACCTCGTAAACACCATGCGGGGTTGATTTTTCCACTGTTCGCATTTTATCACGGTCGCCATTGCTGCCCGTGCAATCCGTCAAGCGAAGGCACTCAACTTTTGCGGACCAACTCGCGCTGTGATCGAACCCGGGACCCAGTAATGTTTTCGCCGCGGATGCGGACGCCGGCGCTGGGGGAGCGGACGAGTTGGGATAGGATGATGAAAATGAAACGGATGCTGTTAGTTTGTCTTGCGTGCGCCGGGATGGCGTTGAGTCAGCCTCCGGCGATGGATCCGGCGGCGGCGAAAGCGATGGCGGCGGCTACTGCCGAAGACCATCAGGACATGATGCGGCAGCTTGGGATCAAGGTGCTGCGAGCGGGTCCGAGCGGGCGGGCGGAAGCGCCGAATCCGGCGAATTACGATGAGTCGAAGGCGAATCCGTTTCCGGATTATCCGGCGATTTTGAAATTGAAGAATGGGAAGGAAGTGAAGACGGCCAAGGATTGGACGGGGAAGCGGCGTCCGGAGATTTTGGAGGAGTTTGACCGGGAAGTGCTGGGGCGGGTGCCGAAGAACGCGCCGAAGGTGACTTGGACGGTGACACAGACGGTGAACGAAACGGTTGGGACGCACAAAGTGGTGGCGAAGCAACTGGCGGGGCGGGTGGACAATAGCGCGTTTCCTGGAATCGCGGTGGAGATACAGATGGTTGTTGTAACCCCGGCTGATGCGAAGGGGCCTGTGCCCGTGATGATGATGTTTGGACGGGCGGCGACTCCGGCGACCCAGCAGTTGATTGCGAGCGGCTGGGGCTACGCGACGATTACGCCGACGAGTATTCAGGCCGATAATGGGGCGGGACTGACGAAGGGTATTATCGGGTTGGTGAATAAGGGGCAGCGGCGGAAGCCGGAGGATTGGGGGTCGTTGCGGGCGTGGGCGTGGGGGGCATCGCGAGGGCTGGATTATCTGGAGACAGATAAGGCCGTCAACGCGAAGCAGGTTGGTATTGAAGGGGTATCGCGATATGGGAAAGCGGCGCTGGTGACCATGGCGTACGACACGCGGTTCGCCGTGGTGCTGGTGGGATCGTCGGGCGAGGGGGGCGCGAAGCCGCACCGGCGCAACTTTGGAGAAGCTGTCGAGAACCTGACGGGCGCGGGCGAGTATCACTGGATGGCTGGCAATTTCCTGAAATATGGAGCGGCGGAGGCGGGCTTTGGCAGCAAGAACGCGGGCGATATTCCGGTGGACTCGCACCAGTTGATTGCATTGTGCGCGCCTCGGCTGACGTTTATCAGTTATGGGATTCCGGAGAAGGGCGACTCGAAGTGGCTGGACCAGCAGGGGAGTTATATGGCGACGGTGGCGGCGGGACCGGTGTTCCGGCTGTTAGGGGCGAAGGATTTGGGAGTTTCAGAGGGATATAAGTCGGCGTTGATGCCGCCTGTCAATACGAGCGTGATGGATGGACATCTGGCGTGGCGGCAGCATGATGGCGGGCATACGAATGGGCCGAATTGGCGGTATTTTATTCCTTGGGCGGACAAGCATTTGGGGCGCGAACCGCGGTAGAACGAACGAGCGGGCTTTCATTGGATAATGAAGCAGGAGAACACCGATGACGCTTGAATCCGGATTAGAGATTCCCAACGAGAAAATAGCGGAAATCTGCCGCCGTTATCAGATCGTTGAGATGGCGGTGTTCGGATCGACAGCTCGGGGAGACGTGCGTCCAGATTCTGACGTCGATATTCTCGTGGAGTTCGCGCCTGGCGTTACGTGGGGATGGGACTACTTCGGACTTGAGCAGGAACTGGCTCATGTATTCGGGCGCCCGGTGGATCTTGCGACGAAGAAGTGGCTGAAGCCGAATGTTCGAGCCGAGATCCTGGATGACGCTCGTATTATTTATGCGGCGTGATGCGCAGCGCCTGTTAGACATTGTCGCGGCGGCTGGGGCCGTGGCTGGTTACATCGCCGAGACAGGGCAGGAACAGTTTTTGTCGGGAGGGTTGGCACACGATGCCATTCTGCGTCAGTTGACCGTGGCGGGAGAAGCGGCATTCAAGATCTCGGCGGAGTTGTAGGATCGCCACGCAGAGATTCCGTGGAGGGAGATCATCGGCTTTCGTCACCGAGTGGTACATGATTATTTCGGCATTGACCTGGACGCAGTTTGGAGGATCGCGACGGTCGAGTTGCCTCGGTTGCATGCGGACGTGATTGCGATTCTCGCGGAAGAGTTTCCGGAGGGACCATCCGGGCAGGGCGCTGTTAGTAAGTGATCACGGTAACGCGAAGGCGAAAACTCCCGAGCCGGCGGGCATGATTACCATCTGCTTGCCTTTGACGCTGAACGTCATTGGGTTGCTGGCCATGGTGCCGCCGAGGTTGATGTGCCAGAGTTCCTTGCCGCTCTCGGCGTCGAGGGCGAAGAAGTAACTTTCCATCGCGGTCTTTTCGCGGCTGATCCAGCCTCCGGTGCTTCCGAACAACACATTTCCCGCTGTGGTCAGGACTCCGGACCATGGCTTGGTGTGCATCTTGTGCTCCCAGATTCTTTCGCCTGTTTTCGGATTTAAGGCGCGGATGGCACCCCAGCCGGGCTCTTCGGGGAGATCGATTTCCGGGACGCTGCCGATGAAGCGGTTGCCGGGAATATACTCGGCGTCCCCTTTGCGGTAGAGGCCTTTGTTTTCCCAGGCGGTGAGATAAAAGAAGCCGGTTTTGGGGCTGTAACTTGGTGAGTACCAGTTAGTCGCACCCTGAACTCCGGGCCAGACGTAGGTACCTTCGGGCGATGGATCAATGTTGGGTTTGCGGATGGGGCGGCCTTCCTTGGTGAAGCCGTTGTTCCAGGTTTGGGTGGCGAATGCCTTGCCGAGGAGGAACTCGCCTGTAGTGCGGTCGAGGACGTAGAAAAAGCCGTTGCGGTGGGCCCAATAAACCAATTTTCTCGGCTTGCCTTGCCAATCGGCGTCGACCAATACGGGAACTTGCGTGGCGTCCCAATCGTGAACGTCGTGGGGCACGAATTGATAGTGCCATTTGAGTTTGCCGGTGTCGGCGTCGAGGGCGATGGCGGAGTCGGAATAGAGATTGTCACCGGGGCGGACATCGCCGTTCCAGTCAGGGGAAGGATTGCCGGTGCCCCAGATGATGAGGTTTTGCTCGGGGTCGAATGCGCCGGTGACCCAGGTGGGGGCGCCGCCGTGTTTCCACGCGTCGCCGGTCCAAGTGTTGCTGCCGGGCTGGCCGGGTTCGGGGATGGTCCAGAAACGCCAGCGGCGTTTTCCGGTTTTCATATCGTAGGCGTCAAGGAAGCCGCGGACGCCGTACTCGCCGCCAGCGACGCCGGTGATGACCATATCCTTGACGATTAACGGGGCGCCGGTGAGGCTGTAGCCGGTCTTGGAATCGGCGACGGGGATATCCCATAGGACGGCGCCGGTTTTGGCGTGGAGGGCGACGAGATGAGCGTCGACGGTGCCGACGAAGACGCGGTCACCGGAGACGGCGACGCCGCGGTTGACTTGACCGCAGCACACATTGATCTTTTCGGGAAGGTTGCGGCGGTAGCGCCAGTAGGGACGGCCGGTCTCGGCGTCGAGAGCAACGACGTTGGAGGGGGGCTCGCTCAAGTACATGATGCCGTCGATGACGATGGGCGTGGTTTCGATGCGCTCCGTGACGGGCATTTGATAGACCCAGGCGACCTTGAGCTTGTCCACGTTCGATCTGTTTATCTGATCGAGCTGGCTGTGACGCCAGCCGTTGTAGGCGCCGGAGTAAGTGGGCCAGTTGGCTTGGGCGAAAGTCAGCGCGGCCGTTGCGGCGAGGATTATTGCGAGTTTCATTCGGGCCTCCGGGTACGTTGCAGTGACCAGAGGTAGGCCACCAGGTCCTGTAGTTCCGCTGGGTTGCCATTGAAGGCTGGCATGGCGGAGGTTTTTTTGATTTCGAATTTGCGGAAGTTGCGTTTGGGGAGGGTGAGGAGCCCTTGGGCGGGATGGAGGAGTTGGACGTTGTAAGTGTCCTCATTCATAAGAAAGCCCTTGTAGGGAGTGCTGTTTTCGAGGATGATGTCGGCTTGCCAGTAGGCTTGATCGACTTGGGCGTTGGGATCCTCAATGGATTTGCGAATGGCGTCGGCGGGGCGCTGGGAGCCGATGAAGGAGAGTTCGGGGCCGTTGACGCCGCCTTCGCCTTTGACGAGATGGCAGTTAATGCAGCCTTTTTCGCGGAAGAGTTTGGCGCCGTTTTGCGGGTTGCCGGGTGGGGCGGTGGCGGAGCCTTTGACAGCGAGGGTGCGGACGAAGGCGACGACTTGCCAGATTTGATCGGGGGAGAAGAACTGGCTTGGCATGGCGGTACCTTCGATGCCATCGGAGATGTTTTTGAGGAGGGCCTGGTCGGATGCGCCGTGGAAGAACTGGCCGGTGTTGAGGGCGGGGCCTTTGCCGCCCTGGCCGGTGATGCCGTGGCAATCGGCGCAATGGGAGCGGAAGATGCGGGCACCGGCGGCGACGTCTTCTTTTGTTGTGTGCGGGTTTTTGATCTGCGCTTGGGCGATGGCGGTGAGTAGAAGCACCAGCAGGATGGGAGTCTTCACGATAGCCTCCAGGCTGGAGGTTAGTTTATATCATTAATTCACGCGACCGGCGAACTCCCGCGTTTCTGTTGAGACTTTCACTTTTTCGCCTTCTTTGATGAAGAGCGGGACGCGGATTTCGAGGCCGGTTTCGAGCTTGGCTGGCTTGGTGACGCTGCCGCTGGAGGTGTCGCCGCGGACGCCGTGTTCAGTGTAGGCGACAACGAGTTCGACAAACTGCGGCAGTTCCAAGCCGATGGGGTTGCCGTTGTACTTGTTCATGTCGATGACGGCGCCTTCGATGAGGAAGTCGAGGGCGTTGCCAATGACTTCTTCGGGGAGGGTGAGTGTTTCGAAGCTCTCCTGGTCCATGAAGTGAGAGCCCTCGCCGTCGCTATAAAGGTAAGAGGCGGAGACGACCTGGAGGTCGGGTTCCTTGAACTTGTCACCGGCTTTGAAGGTTTTGTCGAAGACAGCGCTGGTGAGGAGGTTGCGGACTTTCACGCGGACGAGGGTCTGGCCGCCGCGGGCGGTGGGAGTGCTGACGTCGGCTTCGAGGCAGACGAAGGGGATGTTTTCGAACTCGAAGTAAGTTCTGCGTTTGATGCTGATTGCATCGATTAATACGGCCATGAAGTCCTTAGGGAACGGGTTTCCATTCTCTTTTGATTATAGGCCGAGACGGGAGGACGGCTATCGGATGGGAAGGATATTTCCGGTATCGGATTTCTCCAGTAACACGGCACCGTTGATGCCGTTGACGGTGAGCTGGATTTCGATGGGGCCGGTCAGGGTGGCTGGGAGCTTCAGGTTGACTTGGTCGAGGCCTGGGAATTCGTTTTGGGGCCCGGCGTATAGAATTTCTACGGGCTGGCCGTTAGCAGTTGCTTGCGCGGTCTCGCGGCCGCGGATGCCGGTGCCGTAGAGGATGACGATGCGGCCGGATTCTGTGGGGACGATTTGGAAGCCTTCGAAGAAGCCGGGGGCGACTTGCTCGATCATGAGCGGGGCGCTGGAATGGATTTGGTTGTTTTTGGCGATTTGGACAAGGGCGGCGCCGAGTTTTGTTTGTTCGGGGATCAGGAAGTTGATTTGGTTTCCGTTGTTGAAGTTGATTGGGGCGGGGATGCCGTTTACGGTTAGTTGGGATCCTTCGAGGTTACTTCCGAAGAGGGTGGCGAGGGACGCGGGGGCTACAGTGATGGGCTGGAATGTCGCGGATGAGGTGACAACGGGGGCGTTGGTGATTTGGTCTGAAGACTGACGGAGGGTGTCGCACGTCACGGTGTCCTTGGGGCAGTAGACCTGAAAGCCTTCGGAGTCCGTTTTCGCGTCGTTGATAAGTTGCCAGAGCATGACGCCGGCGCTGGCCTGTTCGGTGGCGGCGGCACGGATCCAGGCGTCGAAGATTGTGGCGCGTTGGGGGTCTGGCGCTTGCTTGCCGAACTCTCCCATGTAGGCGACCTTGCCGGCTTCGCGGGCGATTTCTTCGTGGCGGCGAATGTAGAGGGCGGCGTCGGCGGCGTCATTCATTTGCCAGTTGGAGGGATAGAGGTGATAGCTGAGCATGTCGAGTTCAGGGATCAGGGCGATCCGATGGTAGCTGCAGCCGTCTGAGCCGCTGACGGCATAGGGATTGGTGAGGCCTTGATAGAGCGCAGGGGCGTCGTCGAAGCCTTCGCCGCCGTCGGCGATTAGGTGGTTACTGTCTTCCTTCCGAATGAACGCGGCCATTTCGGCGGTCCAGGCGACGAGGGTGTTGGCGCCGCCGGGGTTGCGGAGTTCATTGCCGAGTTCCCAGGCGAGGATGGCGGGTTCGTCACGGTAAGCGATGCCGGTAATGGTGTTCTTTCGATTGATGATGGTTCGGACGTAATCCTGATACCAGCCCTTGATTTTGGGTTCGGTGTAGAAGAGGCCGGATTCGGATTGGGTGGGAGTTCTGTTTAGATGCCAGGCGACGTAGCGGCGGATGCCGCCGTAGGCTTCCCAGTTGTTCGTGAATTTGAGGATTAAGCGGATACTGCGGGATTTGGCGAGGGCGATGGAGCGGTCGAGGGCAATTAAGTTAGGTTCGCTGTAGACGCCGGGCTGGCTTTGGATAGCGGCGGGATCGCGGGCGGGGTCGTGGGCGTTGTGGGCGTTGGAGCGGACGACGGTCATGCCGAGGGCGGCCATTTTGTCGAGGGATTCTTCGACGGCGGCGATGCGGCCGTAGACGATGTCGGCCTGGTTGAAATAGACGTTGTTGCCGAGGAAGCGGAAGGGTTTGCCGTTCAGGGTGAGCACGGAGCCCTGGCGGCGGACGAATTCGCGGTCGTTGATTGGGGGAGCGATTTCATGGGCGGAACGGGTCATTTTGGTGGCAGGGGCTTCGGGGAGGTTGGGAGCGTTGATGATGCGTTGGGCCGATAGCAGGCCGGGGACCAAGAGTATGCCGGCGAGGACGCGCATGGGGAGATGGTAGCAGGGTACATTGAGTTATATGCGACTCGTATTATTTGCGGCAATGGCGTTGGGAGCGGCGGAGCACTGGCCGCAGTTTCGGGGGCCGGGGGCGATGGGGGTGGCGGATGATTCGCGGTTCCCGGATAAGTGGAGCGAGACGGAGAATGTGGCTTGGAAGACCACTGTTCCGGGGGTGGGTTGGTCGTCTCCGGTAGTGTGGGGGACGCGGCTTTATTTGACTACGGTGGTTTCAAGCGGGCCGTTGGAGGAGCCGAAGAAGGGCCTTTATTTTGGCGGGAACCGGGGGAAGGCGGCTGATGAGCATCGCTATTTGGCGATGGCCTTGGATACGGTTACGGGACGAGTT
>SHUN01000098.1 GCA_009697495.1 Bryobacterales bacterium
GGGTTCTGTCTGGCGCAGACGGGGGACATGGTTCCGCCGGAGGTGCGCCGGGTTGGCGACCGGTTGGCGTGCCTTTGCAAGTCCTGCAATAACACGGTGGCGACGTGCCAGATGGTGGGGTGCCACTATACGGCGCCGGCGCGGGCGCGGATCTCAGAGTTAGTGCGGGAGGGGAAATCGGACGACGCGATTGTCGCCGATTTCGTAAAGGCTGAGGGCAAGAAAGCGCTGGCGGCGCCGGAAGCTTCCGGGTTTGGATTGATGGCGTGGCTGGCGCCGCCGTTTATGGCATTGGCCGGGGTTGGGATTATTTTTTGGTTTGTGCGGCGAAGCCGGAAAAAGGCCGCGGCGGTGGTGGATGATGGAACTGTGGCGAAGTACCAGCAAGCAGCGGAAAGGGATTTCTCCCGGTTCGAAGAATGATAATTGCCTTGGCGGCGCTGATTGTGATTGGCGTCCTATTTTTCACCCTACGGATACGTGACAAGCATCTTCCGCCGGAGGAATCGGAAACACCGATTAAACCGCTGGAAGAGGCGAAGGTGCGAATCTATGAAGCCCTGCGGGATTTGCAGTTTGAGTACCGGTTGGGGAAGTTGTCGGACGCCGATTACCAGGCGTCGAAGCAGGAGTTGCAGAAAGAGCTGGCGCGGGTATTGCAGCAGATTGGTGAAACGGCGACGCCTTCGAAGCCCGTGGTTAAGGCGGAGGCGAAGGCGAAGGGAAATGTGTGTCCGCATTGCGGCGCGAGCTTTAAGGAAAAGTTGAAGTTTTGCGGGGAATGCGGGAAGGCAATGGAGGCGGCGGGATGAGGGGCGCAGTGTGTTTGCTGGCGGTGCTGCCGGTGCTGGCGGCGGATGGGTTGGTGACGAATGGGACGACGGGGAAACCGCAAGGCGGGGCAACGGTGACGTTGTATGGGATCACGCCGGGGGCCGGGCCGGAGCCATTGGCGAGCGTGAAATCGGGCGCGGATGGGGCATGGAAGATCGACAAGCCGTTTCAGGGGCGGGGGTTTATTCAGACCGCCTTCGATGGCGTGACGTACAACCACATGCTGCAGCCGGGCGCGCCGATGGCGGGGATACAGCTTTCGGTGTTTAATGTGTCGGCGAAGAAGGGCGCGGAGATTACGATCAGCAATCACATGCTGCTGCTGGAGCCGCAGGGGGATAAGTTGGCGGTGCGGGAATCGTACTTCTTTTCGAACGCGGGGAAAGTGACTTGGAATGATGCGGCGAACGGGACGCTGCGGTTCGTGGTGGGTCGAGAGCCATTGGGGCGCGTGGAAGTGAATGCGACGGCGCCGCAGGGAATGCCGATTAAGCGGGTGGCGGAGAAGGGGCGAGGGAAGGGCGAGATGAAAGTCGACTTCCCGATTAAGCCTGGGGAGACGCGGATTGATTTGGCCTATACGTTGCCGTATGCGAGCCCGTCGCGGTTTCAGACGAGGTTTCTGCTGCCGGCGACGCAGGCGATGATTGCGGTGCCGAATGGGGTTTCATTGAAGGGCGCAGGGATCAAGGACGAGGGCAAGGAGCCGACGACACAGGCGAGTATTTTCCGAGTGGATGCGCAGGCGCTGGATCTGGTGATGGAGGGGACAGGGGATTTGGCGGGGCCGGGCGGGGGCGAGGAAGCAGCTTCGAAAGGCCCGGAGATTGAGCAGATCAAGGCGCGGCCATACGATAAGCTGGCGGTGCTGTTGGGGTTGGCGTTTGCGATTCTGGCATGCGGCTTCGCGCTATTGTTTCGCCGCGAGGCGAGGAAATGAGTGCGCCTGCCGTCGCCGCGGCGGGCGTTTGGAAGTATTTCGGCGACTATCCGGCGCTGCGGGATGTTCGCTTCGATTTGGGGGCGGGCGAGTGTTTGGCGTTATTGGGCCGGAACGGGGCGGGGAAGACGACGCTGCTGCGGATTATGGGCGGGTTGAGCGGGACTTCCAAAGGGGATGTGTTGATTGATGGCTGCGCGGTGCGGGCGTCGGAAACGCGGGCTCGGATTGGTTGGCTGGGGCATTCGATTGGGCTTTATGATGAGTTGACGGCGCGGGAGAATTTACGGACGTTTGGGCGGTTGTACGGCGTGACAGCGGCGACGGTATCCGAGTGGCTCCAGCGGGTGAATCTGACGCATGTGGCGGATGCGCCGGTGCGGGAGTATTCGCGGGGAATGCGGCAGCGGCTGGCGGTGGCGCGGGCGTTTTTGCATGGGCCGCGGTTGTTGCTGCTGGATGAGCCGTTTACTTCGCTGGACGATAAGGCGATTGCTTTGTTGCAGGGGCTGTTGACGGCGGCGCGCGCTGAGGGCGTGACGATTATTTTGTCGACGCATCAGATTCGGGAGGCGATGGAGTTGGCGAGTTTTGTGGCGTTGCTGGATCGCGGGAAGCTGGCGCATTTTGGGGAACGGACGGCGGAGATGTTGAACGATCCGGGGTATCTGTACCGGACGTTTGGGAGCGCGGCATGACGATGTTGCGCCATGCGGCCGCGATTGCCGCGAAGGACTTGCGGAGCGAGTTCCGGACGAAGGAATCGATCAATTCGACGCTGTCGTTCAGCGTGGTGATTTTGTTGTTGTTCAGTTTTGCGTTCGATCCCTCGCCGGACATGATTGCCGAATTTGGCGGCGGATTGTTGTGGATGGTGTTTGCGTTTGCGGGGGCGTTGATTGTGAACCGGTCGTTTGCGCGGGAGTTGCCGAATGACTGCATTGACGTGCTGGTGGCGTCGCCGGCTTCGGGGGCTTCGCTGTTCCTGGGGAAGGCGGTGGCGTGTTTTGTGTTGTTGTTTGGGATTGAGTGTATCTGCCTGCCGGTGTTTGGGATTTTTTACAACATTACGTGGTGGCGGAGCCTGTGGGCGCTGCTGGGCGTGTTGGCGTTGGGGACGTGGGCGCTGGCTTGCGTGGGGACATTTTTCAGCGCGTTGACGGTGAATTTGCGGCTGCGGGAATTGATGCTGCCGATGTTGCTGTATCCGATGCTGATCCCGGCGTTGTTGTCTGTGATGATGTTGACGAACACGCTGCTGACGGGGCAGGCGCTGCCTCCGGACTTTTCGGTTTGGCTGCGGCTTTTGGTTGGATTCAATATCATGTTCACAACGCTTTCGGTTTACTTGGCCGAGACAATTTTGGTGAGATAGGAAGTACAAGCAATGCGCACGAAAGTAATTCTCGGCCTGGGCGCGGTGGCGTTGCCGCTGCTGTTGAGAAATCTGTACGTCATCATGTTTCTGGTGCCGGACGAGATGGAGCAGGGGCCAATTTACCGGATTTTTTTCTACCATTTGCCGGCATTTCTAGTGGCGGCGGTGGGCTACTTGACGGCGATGGTGGCTAGCGTAATGTATCTGGTGAAGAAAGATCAGAAGTATGACGCGATCGCGGTGGCGGCGACGGAGACGGCGCTGGCATTCGCGGCGGTGAACCTGGTTACCGGAATGATCTGGGGCCGGATTATCTGGGGGATCTGGTGGGCATGGGATCCGCGGTTGACGTGGGCGCTGATCAGTTGGCTGGTCTATTTCGGCTACCTGATGCTGCGGAGCGCGATTGACGATCCGACGGAGCGGGCGAAGAACTCCGCGGTGCTGTCGATATTCGGGTCGGCGTCGGTGGCGGTGACGTGGAAGGCGATTGAATGGTGGCGCACGCAGCATCCGGGGCCGGTGCTTTCGATCCGGACGGGCGGGGTGCAGAAGATCGATCCCATGATGGAGAACATGATTTACGTGAACTTTCTGGCGTTGTTGTTGCTGGGAGTAATATTTATGCTGGTGCGGCTGCGGCAGGAAGAAGCGCAGCGGGAAATTGACGCGTTGCGGCGCTATGCGCACGCGATGAATTAGAACGGAAAACCGATGGACGAACGCAACATAACTTTCATGTTTTACGGGCTGGCTGTGGCGTGGGGGCTGCTGGCGTTGTATGCTGTGCTGTTGGGCCTGCGTGAGCGGGATCTGACCAAGCAGCTAGAGACGCTGCGGCGAATGGTAGAGGAGAAAAAATGAACCGCCGGAAACTGATGCAGATGGCGATGGGCGCGTTGCCCGCATCGATGCTTACACAGCGGCACGTGGCCGCGCAGACACAAGCCGACCGGGCGATGCGGGGCTTGAGTTCCCCGCTGATTAAAGACGTTCAAGTGATTGCGACAGCGCCTGCCGGGCTGCGTTTGGTGGTGGTCAAAGTCGTCACCGATCAGGACGGGTTGTACGGCTATGGCTGCGGGACGTTTACGCAGCGCGCCGACCTGGTGGTACCAGCGGTCGAAAAGTATTTGAAGCCGTTTCTGATTGGCCAGAAAGCCGACCGGATCGACGACCTGTGGCAGGCGATGTACAACTCGAGCTATTGGCGGAACGGGCCGGTGCTGAACAACGCGATCAGCGGCGTGGACCAGGCGCTGTGGGACATTAAGGGGCGGATGGCGGGGATGCCCGTTTATCAGTTGCTTGGGGGCAAGGTTCGCGAGGCGGCCGATTGTTATGGCCATGCTTCGGGGCAGGACGCGGCGCAGGTAGTGGAGAGCGCGAAGAAGTATATTGCGCAGGGTTTCCGCCATATTCGCGTGCAAGTGGGTGTGCCGGGAATGGCTGGATATGGCTCGGGCGGGGCGGCGGCGCGGGTGAAGTCGCTGCATACGAAGCCTGTGTTTGAGCCGGCGGCCTATATTCGACGCGCGTTGAACATGTTCGAAGTTTGCCGGAAAGAGCTGCCGGAAGAGATCGAACTGCTGCATGACGTGCATGAGCGGATCACGCCGACGCAGGCGCTGCAGATGGCAAAAGACTGCGAGAAGTTCAAGCTGTACTTCCTGGAAGATCCGTTGTCGCCGGAAGATATTGCTTGGTTCCGGTTGATCCGGCAGGCTTGCACGACGCCGATCGCGATGGGCGAACTGTTCAACTCGCCGCATGAATGGTCGCCGTTGATTGCGGAGCGGTTGATTGACTATATCCGCGTACACGTGTCGCAGGCGGGCGGGCTGACGCCGTGCCGGAAGATGGCGATTATGGGCGAGCATTTTGGCGTGCGGACGGCGTGGCATGGGCCGGGCGATGTGTCGCCGATTGGTCATGCGGCGAACGTGGCATTGGACCTGGTGAGCTATAACTTTGGCGTGCAGGAATACTCGTCATTCAATGCGGCGACGCGCGAGGTGTTTAGCGGCGTGCCGGAGATGAAAGACGGTTATCTGTACGCGACGGAGAAGCCGGGCTGGGGCATTGAAGTGAATGAGGCGGCGGCGAAGAAGTATCCGTTTGGCAGCGGCGGGGACCGCGCCGATAGCGAGAGGAGCCGGCTGAACGGCGGCTGGGGCGAAATTCGCAAGCCCGACGGGCAGATTATCAAGCAGTAAATTGGCGTTCGATGGCCTCGACCCCGGAAGCGAAATCCGCTTCCGGGGTGAGGAGGCTGAGCACGAGCCAGCCTTCGGATTCGAAGTCGTAGAAGTAGCCGGGCTGGGTGAGTGTTTGTTCGTGTTCCAGGAGATGAATGGCCCATTCTTCTTCGGATTTTGTACGAGGCGTGGGGATGATGGCGTACCAGCCTGCTTCGACTTGAAGGGGTCTTAAGTTCGAGGCGTTGAGTTTTTTTAGATTGGCTTTTGTGCGGTGTTGGATTTGTTGGCGGATTGCTTGGCCGTGTTTTAAGAAGGCGGGAAGGGCGTGTTGAACCGGGGTTGAGACCGATAGGTAGGTGTCGGCGATGAGTTCGAGGCGCGTTGCGGCTTCATCGGCTTGAGGGCCGGAGGCGGTGAGCCAGGCGGCTTTCATTTGGGGAAGGCCGGCGGTTTTGGACAGGCCGCCGAGGACGAAGGTTAGGCATTGGCCGTTGTTGCCGAGCGTGGCGGCGCGTGTTTCGTCGTTGATTAGAGGGTAATCGGCGAAGACTTCGTCGGAGATGAGGGCAATGTTTTTATGGGCGCAGATTTGGGCTAGTTGTGTGAGTTCGGATTTCTTGAGATAGCTGCCAGTCGGGTTGTTGGGGTGGACGAAGAGGATGGCTTTGGTGTTTGCGTCGAGTTGGTTTTGGAAAGAATCGAAATCGAGCCACCAGCCTTCGGAATATTGGAGGGAGTAGTGGTTGACGGTTACGGATTCGAGTTTGGCGAGGAACTCGAATAGGGGATAGGAAGGGCGCGGGACGAGGATGGAGTCGCCGGGATTGCAGACGAGTTTGAAGAGCCAGGCGTAGGCTTCGGACGTAGATGCGGCGAGGATTGTGTGCGGGCCGAGGTTGAGGACGGCGCGGGCTTGTGGAAGACCGCGGGGGTC
Source organism: Bryobacterales bacterium (assembly GCA_009697495.1). Classification (GTDB taxonomy): domain Bacteria; phylum Acidobacteriota; class Terriglobia; order Bryobacterales; family Bryobacteraceae. The sequence goes on from SHUN01000098.1 coordinate 6,288, forward strand.
GGGGTTGTATTGTAGGGATTCGGTGTTGTTGAGGGCTTCTAAGAGTTCTACAGGGTAGTGGAGACCGGCGCTGGTGGGGTTGGAGGCGGTGAGATCGTATTTGGGTTTTTTGTTTTCCAGGGCTTGGGCGAGGCGGTTGGTTGTGAGGGACCAGTCGAGGCGGCGGGAGAAGTTGATGGGCACTGGATTATAGCGCGACGGAGCTGAGCGTTGGCACTGTCACAAGGCGGTCCCTGGAGATCCGAGTTGACGAATTACTCGGAATCCGAGGCGCTGGAGTGCGGCAACGGCGTTTGCGCGGGGCACGTGTCGCGGTGCCCTCATGCCCGAATCAGCATTGGATCGTTGTCGAATTGGAGGCGGATCCGCCGCGGCGATTTTCCGTCGTCGAAGTGCGCGGAAACCGCCTCTGTTAACTGTTGTTGAAGATCCTGCAAATCTTCGCCTTGCGTGGTGATTCCTCCGGTGTCGCCTGGGGCGTCCCAGGAGGCGACCAGCCAACCGCTTTCTTCATCCCTGGCGACTTGAAACGTGATTTCATCCATCATCACTAAATTAGCCTCAATGCGTAACGCCGTCAACGTTAGTCTTGTGAGGATGTTCCAGGCACGCGCCAGCGAGAAATGCCATGGGCGCTTACAGCGCCGAGGAGCAGATGCCGATGCGTTTGCGGAGGAAGTTGGTGCGGCGCTCGGGGGGACGGTCGAGCCAGGAGTCCAACAGTGCGTTATGCATGAACTCAAACTGCTTCTTTAGGCTGATGGGCTTTTGCTTTTTCGCGGGCTTGGATTTTGGCATACACTTCTTCCAACGTTACCAGGACAGCAAGATCTTTGGGGCGTCCGGCGGCACGTTTGCTTTTGATGATATCTGCCATGCTCGCCACCAGGAGTTGCTTATCTCCAAATGAGACTAGCGTGGCTCGACTCCGCAAGGATTCATATTTGCGGATGCCGCGGATGCGAACGCGGAAGTCGAGTTGCAAGGTGTCGCTGTCGCGCATCAGGCGGAACATTTGCGAAGCGGGATAGAGTGGATTGAAAATCTCCATGTCCAGCGACTTGGCAAGTTTTTTCAACTTCGCGACATTCGAAGGCGTATCCCGAAACAGAAAATCGATGTCGATTGTAGTGACGGGCGCGCCCTGAATGGCGGCTGCGGCATTGCCGATCAGGATCGCCTCGAAGCCCAACTTCGCGAACTGTTCGGCGATCTCCTGGAGATAGATTCCTGCGACCATCTCTTCATGGTAGCGCCTGCTATCATTGCTGCAAACGATGACTGACGCACTCCTTTCGATTCTGATGCTCATGCAGACCAACGCGGCGCTGCACAGTCCGGCCTCCGGGCCTGCCAATGGCTACGTGATTCCGATAGGCGGGGGACTGGTGGGGCCGGAAATATTGAATCGCTTTGCGAAGCTGGCCGGGGGATTGGACGCGCCCATTGTCGTGATCCCGACGGCTGGCGATGCGGATACTTTTTCTCCCGCGGTGCTGGAGCGTCATCCGCTAAAGAAGCATGGCTTCACGCACTTGACGTTGCTGCATACGCGGGATCAGAAAGTGGCGGATACGGAGGCGTTCGCGGCTGTTTTGAAATCCGCCAAGGGAGTTTGGTTCGACGGCGGGCGCCAATGGCGGCTAGTCGATTCCTATTTGAATACGCGGACGCACCGGGAGTTTGACGCGTTATTGCAAAGGGGCGGCGTAATTGCCGGGACGTCGGCGGGGGCGACGATTGTGGGATCGTATTTGGTTCGCGGGGCGCGCGAGGGGAACACGATCATGATGGCGAAGGGTTATGAACAGGGGTTGGGGTTCTTGTCCTTCGTGGCCATCGATCAACATTTGATCAAGCGGAAGCGGGAGAACGACATGCTGCCGGTGGTGGCGTTGAAGCCGGAGTTGCTGGGGCTCGGATTGGATGAAGGCACGGCGGTGGTGGTGCATGGGACGACATTTGACGTAGTTGGCGTGAGCAAGGTGGCCATCTACGACGCGAATTACGGCGCGGGGCCGGATGGGAAGGGTTATTACTTTCTGTCGGCTGGCGATTGTTTTGACATCGCCATGCGTAAGCAGATTGCTTGCGGGAATTAGAAGAAATTGGGGTAGGCGGTCTTCATCTCTTCGGCGCGTTCCAGGGCGGCACCGATTTGCACCAGTTCGCCCTGGCCGATGCCGGGGCACCATTTGGCGGTTGTTTCCCATTCGCCGCGCGATTCAAGCAGATGGGGCCAGAAGGGGAACAGGCGGCACTGGGTGGGCTTGACGGAATGGATGCTACAGCCTTCGGCGGT
>SHUN01000099.1 GCA_009697495.1 Bryobacterales bacterium
GCTCCTCCAATTGGCGCTGCAACTGCGCGATTGGCTCGGGAATGGATACAGTCCCGTTTTGGTTCATTTCCAGTCGCCTCCAAGCGACTCTTTGAACCTAACTGCCAGGCCCATCCCCCGTCACGCATGCTTGCCGAAAGGACACATTGAAGCCAGCTCGAAACCGCGTCAAAAGATGACTTTACCGCCTTGTCACGACCGAAGAACCCAGCCCCCTTAACGGCCAATTTTGAGAGAGTCGGTAGCTGAAGCCATTTGCCTCCCTTTTGGATCTTCTTCTTCCAGGACTCATCAAACGGTAGTTTCGCGAGTTCTAGGGCAGCTGAAAACCTATCACCGAATTCGCTCCAAAGGTCCTCCCAGCTTCGCTTCGACCATGGCTCCCAGGAAAAGACGACATTTTCCTTGTCGCGCAGTTGTCGCTCAACGAAACGAACGACCGTCGTTTTTCCTTCGCCCCACTTGCCAAGAACGCCAATTCTTGTAGACCACTCTGGCGGAGTATTTTGAATCACGCGCACGATGTCGCTGGCGATACGCCAGCGGTTTAGATCGTCTGCGTCTTTGTCCCCAAATGCTGTATCGTACCCCCGCGTAGTTTCGTTGCTCATGATGTCCTCTACCAGTGAAGCACAGCCGCCGATTTTGGGCCCTAGGTCGCAGTACCGCCGCGCGAAGACGTGTGAAACGAGCGGCACGCCCTTGGCGCCAACGGGTTCACGCGATTTTGTCTAACGCGGAAAGCTGTGATTGATCAGCGAGGGGAGATGGTATGCCTGATTCGTCAACTCGCCGGGTTTGGTGAGCGCCCACATCGCGACGATCGCATCAGCGGCGACGCCGATGGCTGTGCCCTGCGCCACAACCAGAAGGCCGGGGCTCGACTTGCCGGCAGCCAGGTGCCCTCGGCGCTCTCCAGAAATGCCCCACTTGTGCTCAGTTAGAGTTGCCCACTCCATGCGCTGCACCTTGGTCCGCAAGCCATAGGTGGGCAAGGCGTTATCATCCCCGGCCCTGCCGGGCCGACGGGTCAATTCTGGAGAGCATACCCGGATCATTTCTGGAGAGTGCCGAAGCAGGTGATTGCGAAAGTGATTCAGCATGGTCCGACGATCATGCGACACCAGCACGCGGCCCTCGGCCGCTGCACGGTCGAGCAGTTCAGGATCGCCAAGACCGTCGAGCCCGGCCTCCTGGGCTGAAGCGAAATCAATGCTCGGCTCCTGCCGCCGAACCGCTTTGACGATTGCGAATTTAAGGTCGTTGTCTGCCTGGAACCGCAGGCTCAAGCGCGAGACTCGCCTGGGTTTGCCGGCACCGCCACCGCCCGCGCCTTCTGGATGCGCTCCCAAAGGCCGGGGTTGGCCTCTGACATCGGAATCCCACTTCCCTCGAATTCACGCTCGGTGTCTACGAGGTACTTGTCGATCTCGGCTTGATGATCCAGGTAGAAAGCGATCGCACCGTAGATCTGGGCGCGCTTCAGCGATGGGAAGTCTTCCTGAATGCCTTCCGGCGACTGCCCTTCGTTGAACGAGTACACGACGGAATCCAGCGAAATGCGCGTCCCGGCTACGTAGTAGCCCCCGTGGCGCTGTTCGATGTATTCGCTGTGCATGGCCTTGCTCCTAGTTCGATTATATGGGACAAGTGGCGATTTTCGCATGACTTCGCTTCCTGCCTTGCCTGTCGTTGCCGGCCCCCCCTCGGGATCCAGCGGCAACACCCGGTGGCCTTGGGCCGATACACTGGGTTTGCAGGAAACATCCCGGAGGAGGGAAGCTACCAATTAGCCCAAGTTCAGCGCGGCGACGTGCCTGAGGATTTTAGGCCGATGCCGGATGTCGGCTCGGGCGTTATGGAGATCCGGGTTCACGGGGACAATGAGTACCGAGTGTTCTACCTTGCCCGATACGAGGAAGCCGTCTACGTGCTCCACTGCTTCGTCAAGAAGACCCAGGCCACCCGCAAAGCCGATCTCGACCTGGCCAGGAAACGCTACGCTGCGTTGATTGAGGCGCGGAAATCGAAATGAGAGGGAAAGTCATGAAAACCACGATTGACACGACGATCACGATGGGCAGCGGCGACGTTTTCACTGACCTCGGCTTCTTGCCCGCCGAATCCCGAAACCTGCGGCTCCGATCCCAGATGATGACGGCGCTGCGGAATTTTATCGAGAAGGAAGGTTTGACCCAAGCCGACGCGGCAAAGCGCCTGAAGGTGAGTCAGCCCAGGGTCTCGGATCTGACTCGCGGCAAGATCAGCCGGTTTTCGCTAGACACGCTGGTGAACATGCTTTCCGATGCCGGTCTCGAAGTGGATTTCCGCATCAAACCACCGTCGCGGCGCGTGGCCTAGCGTTAATGGTCCCGCGCCGGTTGAACACGATGCGGTGTCATACACGAGAATCGTTTACGACGCCGACAAGATTGATGCTGATTCGCCCGTGACATCGAAGCCTTCGAAACTTGCAGCAATACAAATGCCTCAGGCAGCTTTTCCGAAACCAACCGAAGAGGAAAGGCCTGGTCGTAGGGGCGGTTCTTGACGCCGCGGAAGCGTTCGGTCAACGTCTCTGCATGAGTCATTTTCGTGCAGCCACTTTAGCGGATTCCAAGTTGCGTCCGTTCAGGCTGGCGGTTGTCCTCATAAAAAAAACAACACCGCCAAAAGATAAGGCCGCTCGGTGAAGAGCGGCCTTTTTCTAACTACTTTACAATCTGGTGCGGAGACGGGGACTTGAACCCCGACGGTGTTACCCGCTAGCACCTCAAGCTAGTGCGTCTGCCAATTCCGCCATCCCCGCAAACTCGTGGCTCACTTCTTCTTTTCCTGCTTCTGCCCAGCCGCCGGTGGCGGCGGAATCACCAAAGGCTGCGTCGAAACAACCTTTCCCGTTGTCGGATCCAGCAACTCGATCGTCGGCTGCTGTGCCCCGCCCGGTACCGGCGCCATCGGAGGCGGTACCGAACCCGGAGCCGTCGGCGTCGGAGCCGCGTTCGGATCCTTCACCGATTCCAACACCGACTTCGCGCCGCCGCCCGCTTTACCGGACTGCCGCGTCGAAATCACCGATAATCCCAACGACGTGACCATGAATATCACCGCCGATGCCGTCGTCGCCCGGCTTAACGCCGTCGCCGCGCCCCGCGGACCAAACACAGTCTGGGAACCCATACCGCCAAACGCGCCCGCCAGATCCGCCGCCTTGCCGCTCTGCAGCAAAACAACAATGACCAGGAACAGACACACGATGACGTGGATGATCGTCAGGATTACGGACAGAATCATAAAAGCTAATGCCTCCCTACAGTATACGCACGCCTAGCGGTAAGCCGCAATTCCCGTCACATGTTCCCCGATCACCAGGCAATGCACATGATCAGTCCCCTCATACGTTTTCACCGTCTCCAGATTGCACATGTGCCGCATAATCGGGTATTCATCCATAATTCCGTTCGCCCCCAGCAAGTCCCGGCTCATCCGCGCGCAGTCCAGCGCCATGCTCACATTATTCCGTTTCAACATCGAAATATGATGCGGCCCCAACTTCCCCGCATCTTTCAAACGCCCCGATTGCAGCGCCAGCATCTGCCCCTTTGTAATCTCCGTCACCATCCACGCCAGCTTTTCCTGCACCAACTGATGCGACGCCAACGGCCGGTCGTCAAACTGCTTCCGCTGAATCACATACTGCCGCGCCGTCTCATAACAGTCCATCGCCGCGCCCAACACGCCCCACCCAATCCCGAACCGCGCCTGCGATAAACACGCCAACGCTCCCTTCAATCCCCGCGCCCCCGGCAACATCGCCGATTCCGGCAGCCGTACATCCACCATCGACAAACTCGACGTCACCGACGCCCGCATCGACAACTTCCCATGAATATCGCGCGCCGTAAACCCCGGCGTGCCTTTCTCAATCACAAATCCGCGAATCCCCTCTTCCGCCCGTGCCCACACTATCGCCACGTCCGCCAATGACCCGTTCGTAATCCAAGTCTTCTCCCCGTTCAACACCCACCCGCTCCCATCCCGCACCGCCCGCGTCAACATCCCGCTCGGATTCGATCCAAATTGCGGCTCCGTCAACCCAAAACACCCAATCGCCTTCCCCTGCTGTAACAACGGCAGCCAACGATTCTTCTGCTCCTCCGTCCCAAAAGCATGGATCGGATACATCACCAGCGCCCCCTGCACGCTAACGAAACTACGCAGCCCCGAATCCCCCCGTTCCAGTTCCTGCATCACCAACCCGTACTCCATATTGCTCATGCCCGCGCATCCATACCCCTCCAGATTCGCCCCAAAAAAGCCCATCTCCCCCATCTCCGGAATCAATTCCATCGGGAAACGCCCGTCGTTGAAACATTCGCGAATCACCGGCATCACACGGTCTTCCACGAACTGCCGCGTCGTCCGCCGCACCAGCAATTCCTGCTCACTCAACGAAGCGTCCAGCAGGAAATAATCAACACCCGAAAAGGCCATAAGCCCCATTATCAGATTTTTCTGAGAAAACCGCCCGCTTGCAGGCACTACATATACAAAGCCATGTTTTCAAAAATATACCTCCTCGTGGCCATTTCCCTTCAAGCCCAACCCGTTCTCGACCGCGCCTACACCGCCCTCCGGGAGCAGGATTACGACCAAGCCATCCTCCTCTTCCAACAAGGCCTTGCCGCCGACCCCTCCAAAACCGCCCCCCGCAAAGACCTCGCCTACACCCTTCTCAAAATCGGCGACACCGAAGCCGCCCGCGATCAATTCGCCGAAGCCATGCGCCGCGATCCCGCCGATCACCACGTCGCCCTCGAATTCGCCTTCCTCGCCTACGAAACCAAACAGCCCATCCCCGCCCGCCGCGTCTTCGACCGCCTCCGCCGCCTCGGCAACGCCACCGCCGAACAGGCCTTCCAAAACATCGACACCCCCCTTATAGACGGCATCGCCCGGTGGCAGCAGGCCCTGAAAGAAATCCCCGATAACTTCTCCGGCCATGAAGAACTAGCCAAACTCGCCGAACTCCGCGACGACTCCGATCTCGCCGCCATCCACTACGAACGCGCCTGGCAACTCAAGCCCGGCTACCGCGTCCTGCTCCTCGATCTTGGCCGCGTTTACACCAACGCCGGCCGCGCCCCAGACGCCCACGCCGCCCTCCTCGCCGCTTCCCGAGGCGCCGAACCGCGCGTCGCCGAACATGCCCGCGAACTCCTGAACCCCCGTTACCCCTTCGTCTACGAGTTCCAACGCGCCCTCGCACTCGACCCCTCCAACACCGATCTCCGCCGTGAACTCGCCTACCTCCACCTCGAAATGCAGGCCAAGCCCGAAGCCGAAAAAGAGTTCGCCGCGATCGTCAAAGCCGCCCCCGCCGATCTCCTCTCCACCGCTCAACTTGGCTTCCTCAAACTCGCCCGCCAGGATACCGCCGCCGCGCTCTCTCTCCTCGACAAAGTTCTCAAAGGCGACGACGACGACCTCTCCGACCGCGTTCGAATCGCCCTCAAAATGCCCAAAACCCTTCGCCGCCGCCCCGTAACTCCCCGCGCCGAAGTAACAATCGAGGCCAAAGTCCTCGCCGAAAAATCCTACCACAAGGGTTATATGAAGGATGCCCTCAAATACCTCACCATCGCCCACGAAAGTGATCCCCTCGACTTCGACGTCATGCTCCGGCTCGGCTGGGCCAACAATATCCTCAAAAACGATAACGACGCCGTTCGCTGGTTTGACCTCGCCCGCCGCGCCCCCGACAACAAAATCGCCGCCGAAGCCCACAACGCCTACAAAAATCTCGCATCCGGCCACTCCCTCCTGAAAACGACGTTCTGGGCCCTCCCCATGTTCAGCTCCCGCTGGCAGGACGTCTTCGCCTACAGCCAACTGAAGACCGAAATCAAACTCGCCAGCCTCCCCATCAAGCCCTATTTCAGCGCCCGCCTCCTCGGCGACGCCCGCGGCATTGAACGTTCACGCACCACCACCGCCAACCCCCAATACCTCTCCGAAAGCGCCGCCATTTTAGGCGTCGGCCTCGCTACACCCGTTAAAAACGGAGTCTCCGCCTGGGCCGAAGCCGGCACCGCGCTAAGCTATCGGAGCCGTACGGACCAAGCCCGCGCCGCGCCCGACTTCCGAGGCGGCCTCGTCATCGCCCGACTCATCGGCAATCCATTAGGCGCCGAAAAGCCCGGCTGGTTCGCAGACACCGCCAACGATGCCGTCTTTGTCAGCCGCTTCAACAACGACATCATCCTCGTCAGCCAAAACAAGTTCGGATGGACACTCAATCCCAACCTCCAAACCTTCGCCGCCGCCAACGTCAACACCGACGCCAAAAGCCAATATTGGGCCAATTTCGTCGAATTCGGCGCCGGAATCAGAACCCGCTGGGCCGCTCTCCCACCCAACGTCCATTTCACCCTCCAAGCACTCCGCGGCGTCTACACACGCAACGAAGGCAACCCGCGCCGCCCTAATTATTTCGACATAAGAGCAGGATTCTGGTATGCCATCACCCGTTAGTCTCGCCATCCTAATCGCACTCGCCGTCCCCGCCGCCGAGCCATCCTTCCATTTCCACGTCGCCGGCGACGACCCCGGCCCCTGGCCCGCCATTTTCCAATCCATCGGAATGACCGCCGGCACCAACGGCGTCGCCAAAATAATCGTCCTCCCTGCCGGCACCCCCGCCGCTCCCGCCACTTGGCGCCCCCGCGTTGAGCAAGGCACTCTCCTCATCCTCGAAGGCAACTCCGAATTCGCCGCGTCCCTCGGCTTCACCCCAACAGAAAAACGAGTCCCAACTCGCCAAATTCGCGATTCCCACGACGAATCCCTTCCCATCGTCTGTGAACGCTCGCTCGATCTCTCCGTCTATACCGTCCCGCCGTCTGCCAAAATCTTCTCCCGCGAACGCTGGTCCAACGCCCCCATGGCCGCCGGTCTCCGCCTCGGCCGCGGCGCCGTCTTCTGGCTCAACGTCACCCCCGGCAAGAATGGCCACGAACGCTTTCCCTACATCCTGCAAGCCCTCACCACCCTTGGCCTCGAACCCCCGTTCAAATCCGGCCGCCTCTGGGCCTTCTTTGACTCCTCCTACCGCCTCCGCGCCGACCCCGATTACCTCGCCGAACGCTGGCGCGCCGCCGGCATCGGAGCCATCCACGTCGCCGCCTGGCACTACTACGACGCCGATCCCCAACGCGACGAATACCTCAACAAACTCATCGAAGCCGCCCACCGCCGCGCCATCCTCGTCTACGCCTGGGTCGAACTCCCCCACGTCTCCGAAAAATTCTGGGCCGATCACCCCGAATGGCGCGAAAAAACCGCCCTCCTCCAGGACGCCCAACTCGATTGGCGCAAACTCATGAACCTCGCCAATCCCCAATGCGCCAAAGAGGTGAAAAAAGGAATTGCCAATCTCGCCGACCGCTTCAACTGGGACGGCATGAACCTCGCCGAACTCTATTTCGAGTCTCTCGAAGGCATCGACAACCCCTCCCGCTTCACCCCCTTCAATGACGACGTCCGCGCCGAATTCCGCGCCCTCCACAACGCCGATCCCGTCGCCGTCGTCCGCGACAAAGCCCATCCCCTAATTAGCAAACTCCTCGAATTCCGCGCCGCACTGGCCCAACGGATGCAAGAAGACTGGCTCAACGAGCTAGCCATTATCAAACGCGCGAAGCCCCACATCGACATCGTCCTCACCCACGTCGACGACAAATTCGATACCCGTATGCGCGACGCCATCGGCGCCGAATCCGCCCGGCTTCTTCCCCAACTGGCCAAACACGACTTCACTTTCCTAATCGAAGACCCCGCCACCATCTGGCATCTTGGCCCCCAGCGCTATCCCCAAATCGCCGAAAAATACATCACCCCGCACCAGGACAAACTCGCCATCGACATCAACATCGTCGATCGCTACCAGGACGTCTATCCCACCAAACAACAGACCGGCGTCGAACTCTTCCAACTCGTCAACATCGCCGCCCGCGCCTTCCCCCGCGTCGCCCTCTATTTCGAAAACTCCATCCGCAAAGTTGACCTCCCCCTCTTGGCGTCCAGCGCCGCCCGCGTCGATCGCATCGACCGCGTTGCCGGCCGCCTTGTCATCGACTCCCAATTCGGCGTCGGCATTCCCTGGGCCGGTCCCGCCAAAGTCAACGGCCGTCTCTGGCCCGTTGCCAATCCCGACACTCTCTGGCTCCCGCCCGGCCCCGTCGCCATTGAGCCATCCCAATCCGCCCCGCCCCTCAGAATCCTCGATTTCAACGGTGATCTCAAAACCGCCTCCGCCCAAGCCGGCACCGTCGAAATCAGTTACAACTCCGCCCACCGCGCCATCGCTGTACTTGATCGCCTCCCTGCCTCCGTCGAAATCGACGGCGCTCCGGCCATCCCCGAATGGCTGTATAGCCCAGGCCGCCACACCCTCCTGCTGCCCAAAGGCCAGCACATTGTGACTTTTCTGATTACCGGGCCGGCGCCGCCAGAAGTCCCGCGTTCTTCGCCGTCGGCGGCTGCCAAGCTCCCGTCGACTCCGCGTAATCCACACCCTTC
>SHUN01000100.1 GCA_009697495.1 Bryobacterales bacterium
GACTACACATTGACGGTAGACGTTTGGAATGTTGGGCAGCGGGTAGCGAAGGACTTTAGAATGCTCGTCTACTTTCCGCGACCGTTCCTGAACCGACACACTACATTTGGCCCCGCGGATGACAAATTGAGCACCAGGGACCATGTCTGCTTTAAGGCCGAATCGAGCAGCGCGCACAAAGAAATTTATCCAGGCTACGGCCTGATCAATCCCCTGCGCATTGACTACTACGTTGACGACAAGCTTTTCGACGATGACACCGCCATGAACATGGACGTAAGTGTCTTGCCTCAGAAATCGCAGAAAGTTCTGATTAGAAGTATCCAGGAGTTTTAGCGACTCGTTGGCGAACGAACTAAAACAACGGTCGGGCTTCGTAAAGCACAAGGTCGTCGTCGACCGTGCCGGCTAAGAAATAAACCGTGCCGTCGTCGCGGAAGTCGATGGAATTGATGCGGGCCAGGTAATCGCCTTCGGCGGTGGGACGGAACAGATTCACGACCTGATGCATCTTGTCGCCTCGGCGCACGATGAGAAAGTTATTGCCGCCGTTGGAGTGCTGAAAGAGTAAGTCGCCGTTGCGGTTGGATTCCTGAGTTACTACCGTCGTCGCCACCTGGCCGCTCGGCATAACTGTTGAGTTATTCACGACGATTTCCCAGCGGTCGTTGATCCATTCGCAAAGGATGGTGCCGTTCGGGATGTTCAATCCGGCGTAGAGCTTGCCGCCGCCGGCGCGGTGCAGATTGGCAATGCCGTTGAGGAGATGCGGGCCAACTCTGGTGGTGTTGGGAACGGCCAGCTCTTTCCAGCGCGCGCCGTCGTGCATGTAGAGAATGGGAATCGCCACGTTGCGGAAACGAAGGGAGATGAGCACGTGCCCTTCGTCGTTGAAGGCGAAGCTGTCGTAGCCGCTGGCAATGCGGTTATCGAGCGTGGTGGCGGTGGCGGCCGTGGCGCTGTAGGTCAGCAATTCCGTAGGCTCGGCGGCGCCGCTGGGGTGCAGGAAAATGCGGGAGTCGCCGGCGCTGGTGGAGGCGGCGTAGAGCATGTCGCCGCGGCTATTGACGTCGACCGTTCCGGGGGCGTTGATGGTGAGAGTGCCAACGCGCAGCGGGAAACGCAAGATGAGTTCGGGCTGTCCGCCGTCGACGATTTTAGCGATACCAGAGCCGGTGGTAAAATAGATGTCGCCGTGCGGGGACTTGCGCGCATTCCATGTGCCGCCGTGGAAGGCGCCGAACCACATGGTGTTATTGCCCCAGAGCCGTTCGCCGTAGGGCATGACGGTGCGGGGGCCGTCGGGGCTCATTTCGACAATGGACCCGCTGGAGCCGCCGGAATAGACATGGGGCGGTCCGCTTTTAGCGCCGCCGATGAAGTTGATGACGTTTTGCGGGGCGCGGATGGAGGCGGTGTCGCCGCTTCGCAGGACGACGCGGGGTTGCTGTAGCCCAAGTTGCACGAGCATCATGTTCGAACGGTCGCCGCGGACGTAGGCGAACATCTCGCCTTTGCCGTTGATGGCACCGCTTTCGAAGTCCTGAATCACTTCCCCGTCAATGCGGTCGTTCGTATAACGGAGCAGCGGTTTGGCCTCGCCGGTGACGGGCCAGAGCCAGACGCCATTGCCTTTGTTGTTGAACGGATTGGCGTGGATGAGCGTGCCGTGGAGCGGGTGGTGCCAGAGAATGCCGGTCTGCCCGCTGAGTTGCAGGCTTTCGAGTTTGCCGTCGGGCAGCCAGCGGACATAGTGGGTGGTGTTGTTATTCAGAACAACGGAGAGAATGATGGTTCCATCTTCGTCAATCCAGGAGGCGGGGTGATTGCCGCGGCCGCCGGAAAAACTGCGGACGGTGGAGCCGAGCAGTTCATCGCCGATTCCAATTAGACGCGTGCGAGCGAGCCCGGTTTGCTTGAAGAAGACACGATTGGTCCCGGCGGTAATTCCGTAAACGGCAGTTCCCTTCCCGTCCACGCCGAAGTCGGTGTCGATAGTGAAGGCTCCGGTGATACCGGGGAGAGTGTCAAACGTAGAGACGAGGAGATCGGGGTATTTGCCTTCAAAGCCCAGGAAAAGGCCGTTGTAGGTGAGGAGGTTTAGTTCAAAGCGAAAGTTGGCGCGGACGACGGAGAAGCCCTTGTCGTTGAAAGAATTGCGCGACAGGACCAGCGCGCCGGTGGCCTCGGTGTTGGCCAGCGGCGTGTTATTGGAGAGATGATTGTAGACGCCGTCTTTGTCTCCGATATTAATTTGAGCGCCATTGATATTCGTATCTTCGTACGATAGGACGCGGCCGGAATGGGTGACGGAATGCGTACGGAATTCGGTGGTATAGCTGCCGATAGCGAAGCGCGTCTGGCCGCCGGCGGACACCATTTTGAAGGTGTTAGCGTTGTAATCGAAATTAACGAGCGCGTTGGCGACGCCGCCGAGGGAGGCGTTGAAAAACAGAGTGCCATCGTCGGAGGGCCAGAGCATGGTGGGCTTGGCGCGGACTTCGAACTCGTTTTTCAGGCCGCGGTCACGGGAGTAGAGACGGCGGAGTTCGTAACTCTTGGCGACCTGGACATCGACGGGCGCTGTAACTACCCACTGGCGCTGGAGACCGGTTTGGACGTCGCCGTAGTTAAACGTTCCCAGGACCATTGCGCCGCCTTCGGAGACGCCGCTGACATTGCCGGCCGTGTCAATGCGGGCAACCTGGCTGGTGCCGAGACGGTGGTTGAGTACGGACCAGGCGAACGTGACGCCGTTGATGACACCGCCGTTGGCGTCAAACGCGGTGGCCGTAAATCGCTGCTGTTTCCCGACTTCGAGCGCGACACGGGAAGGAGAAATATCGACACGGCTGGGAATGGTCTGAACGACCGTTTCCGAGAAGAAGGCTCCGCTGCGGGCCTGGACGCGGACGGTGCCGAGGAAGCGGGCTGTGAGGACGCCGCGGTTATCGATGGTCGCGATCGTGGCGTTGTTAGTGGCCCAAGTGACGGCACCGCCGGGGATCGGATTGCCTTGCGCATCGCGGACGATAGCCTGAAAATCCATGCTGCGGCCGACAAGCACTTGAGCCGCGTCCGAGAGAATCTGAATCGACTGGCTGTATGCGGCGGCGGATACGATAACGGCGGCGAACAGGGCGCGCATGGTTAGCCCCAGAACTCTTCGACGGGGGCGAATTTTCCATCGGCGGCGCCGACGATGAAGTCGTATTTGCGCCGGGAGGGAGTGTCGAGAACGCTTTTGGTCCAATCGACGCCGAGGGCGGAATAGATGCTGGCGGTGATATCTTCCGGATAAATGGCGCGCTTGCCGGACCAGCCGTAGTCGGTGATGGCGGAACCCTGGGCGTCGGTTGCGCCGATGACGCGGCCGCCGCGAATGCCGCCGCCGAGCAAGGCGATGGACTGTACATTCCGGTAGTGATCACGGCCGGTGCGGGAATTGAGCGGCCCCGGAGTGCGGCCGAATTCGCCCATGACGACGATGAGCGTTTCGCCGAATTCACCGGTGGCTTTTAAGTCATCGGAGAGGGCGCTGACGGCGTTATCGAGTTCGCGGGTGAGCGTGTAGATGCTGGTCGGGGCCGTGAACTGATTGTCGTGCAGGTCCCAGCCGCCCTGGCTGATGTTGAAGAAAATAGCGCCGTTTTTGGCGCGAATGGCGTTGCGGGCGACGATGGCGGCGCGGCCGACGCCGGTGGCGCCGTAGCGGTTTTCGTCATCGACGGAGAACTTAAAGATGTTGTCGACGACGTCGTTATACATCATGGCGCGGGCGCGGCCGTAGTAGCCGGCATAGGCCGCCATGGCGTCGTTCATTGGCGCCTGGCGAAGCGGCGCGTCGAGGGTTTCGAGCAGCCCGAAGCGGCGCTCGAAGCGTTCGCGGCTTTGGGCGATGGCGCCGAAGTGGTTGTGCGAAAGGGTGGTGATGCCGTTGCGGGTGGCCGGGGGCATCATGGGTTCAAACAACCCGCCCAGAAATTTTGCTCCTTGCAGACCGGTCTGATTGAAGCTCATGAAAGGCGGGAGGAGGCCGTCAGTCGCCTTTTCGCGGGCGATCACGGCGCCGATGTGGGGCGTCTCGCCGGCGAGCGCGGGGTTCTGTGAATGGGCGGTCTGCATGTAGAACTGGCCGCGTTCGTGGGCGGCTTCCCAGCCGGCGGCGGAACGGACGAGCAGCAGGTCATTCAAGTGCCGGGAGAGCTTCGGAAAGAAGCGGTTGGAAAGAGTGAATGGGCCGGACTGGCGGATATCGACATCGCGCGGATTCCAGGCACCATCCTTGGGATCAAACGTATCCAGATGACTGGAGCCGCCATTCAAATTGAAGAAGACCACGGCGCGGGCGGTGCCGCGAGTCTTGGCATTGCGCGCGGCGATCTGCTCGGCCTGGAGGAGCGACGAACCGGCGGCGGCGGCTCCGAAAAGGAAGTGGCGGCGGGTGAAAGGGAGATGGCCGGCGCAGTTGGGACGGGGTTTGTTGGTCATCGGCATCCTCCTAATAATTGAACGTGAAATCGAGCTTGTTGAGCAGCGCCCATTGCAGGTCGCTCAACCACTGGGCGCGGGCGCCATTGCGATAGCGAAGTACGGCGGCGGTTTCGACGTTTAAGGGGAATCGGGTGAGGGTGGCCAGATACATTTTGCGGATGGCCTCTTCGTCGGAAATGGGCATCGCGTCGATACGCAGCACCTGGTTTCGGCTGCTGATGGCGGCAGAGCTTGTTCCCATGGATCGCTGAACAACTTGCGCTTCATTCATGCTGAAGAGGAGGCCCAGGATGGTGGGCTCTTCGGAGCGATCGATGGTTGTCCAATTGCCGCGGCCGGCCTGGTTGAGGAAATCGACGACGCGAAAATCGGTGGAGGGTTCGGTGGCGTCGGGGAGTTGATTGGCGTACCGCAGCGCTTTGGCCAAGCCGGCGACGGTCATGGGCTGTTCGGTGCGGGTGGCGACGGTGAGCGCGTCGTAAAGCTGTTCAGCGCTGAGCCGGCGGGCTTCGAATTTCGCGAAGTAGCGGATGTAGGCGGGCTGCCATTCGCCATCATAGGTGCTGCTGAGCTGATAGGCGTCGCTCGAGACGATTTGGCGGAGCAGCGGCTTCAACTGGAAGTTATTGCGGATGAAGAAATCGGCCAGATCGTCGAGTAACTCGGGGTGCGCGTTCTGCGACGGCCAGCCTTCGGGGGGCGGTGTTTTGCCATCGGTTCGCATGAAATCCCAGGCTTCCGGAGGATCGACGATGCCGTGGCCGAAGAAGTTGGCCCAAAGGTGATTGGCGGTGGCGCGGGCGAACTGTTTGTCTTCGGTGACGATGCGGCCGAGATCCTGCCGCCAGTTGTCGCCGCGCGGTTTGGCCCGGTTGAGGATGAATTCGGGGTCCACAACGGCACCGGTGCGCGCCGGACGATTGCCGGGGTTTCCAGGATTGACGGAACCGGAGTAGCTGCCATAATCGCGGTCGATTAAGACGATGCGGGGGCGGAAGCCGATGACGTCGTCACTCCAGCGTATGTAGTACATGCGGGAGAGGAAGGCGCTGGTTTGCCAGAACTGTTCGCGGGTTCGGCGGGTGAGCCAGAGGTTGATTTTTTCCAGGTGTGCGCGACCGTTGTGGCAGGAGACGCATTCGGTTTTGAAGCCGAGGAAAGTGGTCGTGATCTTGTCGGTGATGTCGTCCCAGGAGTCCTGAATGGGGCCATTGACGTCCATCCAGCGGGCGAAGAACTGCGTGCCGGGCTGGGTGTCCACCTCGCCGTTGGCGGCGAGCATTTCGCGGACGAATTGATCGTAGGGACGGTCGGTTTGAACGAAGGATCGAACGAATTCGTAGAACGTGTTTCGAGCGGGAACGGAGATGGATTCGTGGTTGCGGGAGACGCGGAACTTGTTGAGGAAAAAGAGCGTGAATTGATCGGAGTAGGCGTCGGAGTCGAGCAGCGAGTCGATCAATTTGGCTCGTTTATCGGATTCGGTGCTGTTGAGGAATGTTTCGGCGGCTTCGGGAGTGGGGATGCGGCCAGTGAGATCGAGCGTGACGCGGCGGAGGAATTCGGCGTCGGAGGAGACCGGGGCCGGCTTGACGTTGTCGGCGGCCATTTTGGCGAAGAGACGCTGATCGATGAAGTTCGAGCGCGATGCGGCTGCCTGGCGCGAGGCGGAAGCACTGCGCGGGTTGTTGCGTTTGCGGCCGAGCGTTTCGAAGGCCCGATCCAGTTCGAGGCCCTCGGTCATCTCCGTCCGCAGCGCGGATGGGTATCTTGGGCAGCCTGGATCTCCGGCCAAAAGCACAACTGGCGCTAGCAAATACACGATCCCCGACCATATTTTGCACATGCGTGTTAGGAACAGTTTACTAGATTTTCGTCTCCGTTAGCAGGGGCTAACCGCCTTAACAACGCCGCGGAAAGTTCGTAGGGATTTTCCAGGCGGAGTACGGAGAAACCGGCAGCGAGACCGGAGGCTTCGCCGGGTCCGGAATCTTCGACGACCAGCGGTCGTTTCGCTCCTAAGCGCGCGGCGGCGAGGAGGTAGGGTTCCGGGTGGGGTTTGCGGTTTTTGACGTCGTCGCCGGTGACGATGGTGGCGAAGCAGTGAAGGATACCGGCGCGTTCTAGGACGGGTTCGACCTCGGCGCGGCCGGAGGAAGAGACGACCGCCAGTTGGTAGGCGGAGAGTTCCCGGACGAGCGCTCGCGTGGCTTCAGGGATGGGGGGATTGGCGTAGGCTTTTTCGCGGAAGAGCGCCTTTTTTGTTGGATAATACTGCCAGAGATCCTCAACGTCGTGGGGGGGCGTTTTTTGGCGGGCGAGGACTTCGAGCATGGCGCGGTCCGTAATTCCGATGCATTCGGAACAATAGGCTTCCCAGGTTAAAGGTATACCGAGGGGAGTGAGGATGGCGGTCCAGCAATCAAAATGGACGCCTTCGCTGTCGGCGAGAACGCCGTCGAAATCAAAGAGGATGGAATCGAAGAGCATGAGGGGGAATACTTAGGATAAGGCAGGTGACCCTAAAAACGGCAGTTCATCCCCGTCAACCGCGGCCGGCCCCCATGTTTACGCCGCTGCGGGCTGGATTGCGCAATCACCCATTGGGCGAAGTGCGGAGCAGTTGCGCGGCACAATCAAATTGGGCCTCCCACGCTGCACCGGCGTTTCCAACCGCCGGGTTTAGGGAGACAGACGAAAGCTCCGAAGGCGGGGAACCTTCGGATCTGATTAGGGAGGATAAGACTAGGCGGAAGCGCCGCTGAGGCGAATCTCGCGGAGGGAGAATTCGAAACCTTGCAGCGCGTTAATGAGTTGGGTAGCATCGACCGGTTTGACACCTAGCCAATGGAACATGAGGCTTACTTCGGCCTGCCAAAGAAGTTTTCGAAGCGACCATTCCAGACTGACTAGGTGTGAAATGTCGACCGTGCGATCTTCGGTGGCGTGGACGAGACAAAGACGAACACCCTGGGAGAGGCGTCCGAAATCAAAGGAAATCAGCTTTAGGTACCCGCGGAAGAGGCGGCGCCGTTCCGCGCGAAACTCCTCGCGACGGTACTTGGAACCATCCGTCGACTGCATCCAATACTCTTCTTCCTCACCGGAGAGCAGCCGACGCATCGGCAGATAACGGAACGAAGAGAACTCCTCGAACCATTCGTCGGACCAAGCTGCCTGTTGGTCTGAATCGACAGCCGACTCAGAACGAAGCGCCCGATTCCGCTGCACCAATTTGATCAGAAGCACGAGGAAAACAATACTGCTAGACAACCCGACAATGACTGGGAATGCTGTCATCTTTACTCTGACCTCCCGCCTATCTCTTTGTTTGAGACCCTCGACACAACGGTTAAGAGTACAAATCTTCCCGGGCTAAACAACCCGCAGCAGGCTTCTGAATACAGGCTAAACGGAAAAAGAGCGGAGCGCAACCGCATTTTGCAAATATTCTCCATTAATGAAGAAGAAAAAGCACGTATTCCCCCACCTTATTCCTGCGGCCGGGACAGGTTGCGGTTCAGCGCTTCGAGGCGGCCAAGCATGTCGGCGGCGGCTGCGCGGGGAGCGGGGCCTGCGGCAGGGACGGTTTCGCCTTCCGGTTGAACGAGAAAATACCAGCCGCCTAGTGTTGCCAAAGTGAGTGCGCTGGTGACGAGATTTGCGACCGAGACGAACGCGGTGGCACCGGTATTCAGGATGTAATAAACACCGGTTGTGACAAAAAAGTAAAAGAAGAAGAGAAAGCTGTGGCGTATGGTATTCGGAGGCAGCGGAACGGGCATCCAAACCAAAAATGCCGCGATGAAGATCATAAAAACGCTAAGGGCGCTGGTGATGGCGCGCAGGATGACTGCGTAGTGGATGAGCGTCGCCCGCCCGCTCCACCCATTGCTAAGGTCACCGCCCATGGATGCCAAAGCGAACAAGAAGGCAATGACCATTGAAACCAGGACTACCTTTTGCGCGAAACGGGCGATCCCGGGGAATTTGGCGAATACCTTTTGGAAGACCTCGATAACCATTAGGATGTATAGAATCCAGAGAAATGGTTGAGCCACGCAATAGATGATAAAAATCGCG